>JBGYQR010000123.1:0-5177 GCA_041839075.1 Porphyromonas sp. | reverse complement strand
TACATGCTCTTGGCTTCGCCCACCGAACTTCCGCACATCGCGCTAGTACGCACATCGGGGTTGACCTCCAAAAAAGGTAAGGCTCGGCTCTGAGCCAGGGCGACACCCGTCGTCATCGCCACCAGGGTAAGCAAAAGTAGCCGTCTAGCCTTGCCGTGTACTGATTGTATGCTGATCATAATGTAGGACTATGCTAGTATTTGATAAATGCTTGTTTGTACTCCTTGCCTAGCGCCTTGACGTGTAGCATATAGCTACCACCCGAGAGCTTGCTAACATCTAGAGCGATATGCTTGTCGGCTCCAGTTAGAGCCGTTATCTGACGGCTCAGCACGAGAGCTCCCGAGGGGACGGCACGTAGCTCTATCGTGGCATCCGCCACCTCGTTGCTCAGGCGCAAGTTGAGTACATCCCTAGCAGGTATAGGGTAGACTTGATAGACGATGGCGTCCTTGACGACTTGCAATTGAAGCGAAGCACGTCGCTCGGCTTTTTGACTATCCGAGACTACCAGCTCTATCGTACCCGAGCCCTGCTCCTTGGCCTGAATGCTAAGCGTACTTCCCTCTATCGTCGCGGTACAGAGAGCGCTATTGAGCGAGAGGATGCGATAGCTCATCGCATGACCATCCTCATCCACGAAATACTTCGAGAGGTCGAGGGTCTGCGTCCCTCCCGTCGGCATGAAGAGCTTAGCAAAAGGAGTCTGCTGACGAGGAGCATGATTTTCGTACACCTCGTAGCTCATCGGGTAGGTCGTCACCGCGCCGAATACATCTGCAACGGCAAGCTCCGTCGTATACGTCCCAAAGACGGCCTTCGCCTCTATCGTGATCATTACTTGGTCTTCGCTACGTTGCATGGAGACTCCCCGCGTCTGACCCCGTAGGCTATACGAGAGGGTGTGGTTATCCTTGTCCGTAACCCTAAAGACGAGGGTCGCCGTCTCTGTACCCGTGATGCGGATGTTGTCTGGGCCAGACAGCTTCTCGATCACCGGAGCATGGTTGGCCTTGGTGGTAGCCGAGAAGAACGCAGGCTCACTCTCCAGCCCCCAACGGTCTTGAGCCACAAGGGCAAAGAGGTAGGTCGTGCTGAGCTCTAGGTTGCTCAGGGTACGCTCTATCTGATCTTGCGCCTTGTATTGCATCGCGTTGTAGACGAGCTTGATACTCTCGCTCTGATAGTTGCTTGCATCCATGGTCTCACCAGCATTGCCCTTGCGATAGTATAAGATATAATGGCTGGCCGAGCCATCATCACCATCGGCCACAGCAGCCCACGAGAGCTTAATACCATCGTAGTCTACGGTGGTCTGCACCTGAGCCACCTTGTTGGGGGCTATTTGGCGGTTGGTATCAAAGGCTCTGCGGGCATCAATGTAGCCCACTCCCATCTTACCTATATAATTGGGGTTGTGCACGTTTGCATCCTGGGGTCTTAGGCTATTGAGAAGCAAGGCCTTGCACTGCTCGCTAGTGAAGCCCTCGCCGCCATACTTAGAGACGATGAGCCCAGCGATACCCGACACATGCGGACAGGCCTGCGAGGTTCCCGACTTATAGCCATAGGTATTGCCAGGCAGGGTACTATATATACGCCCATTGGCAAAGCGCAAGTCTCCTCCAGGTGCAGTAATGTCTACCCAGTCGCCAAAGTTGGAGTAGTCGGCTCTCTCCCAGTTGGGAGCCATAGCCCCAACGGCGATGACGGGAGCATAGGCCGCGGGATAGACGAGCGTCTCGGTGTTTTCATTGCCCGCAGCAAAGATGACCACCCCACCCTTCATAGGTGAGTCGGGGAGCTGCTTGCCCTCGCTGTCACATCCAGCATACTGGATGAAGTAGTTGATTGCCTCGCGCATCGAGGGAGACATACTAGCGCCAGGGTTACCGCCCCACGAGTTTTGGCTGATGACGGCACCATTGTTGGCCTGATAAGCAATAGCTCGCTCGTGGCCTCCGCTCCTTGAGCCCTGGAAGACCTGCGTAGGCAAGAGGCGTACGCCACTCTCCGACGACCCATCACCACCAGCAACACCAGCGATGCCCTTGCCATTGTTTGTACGAGCACCGACGATACCAGCCACGTGCGTACCATGCTCTTCCGGCGTCATGACGGCATTACCACTCACAAAGTTGTAGCCATAGACATCATCGACATAGCCGTTTTCGTCATCATCAACTCCCTCGAGACCTGTCTGCTCCTTGGTATTGATCCAAAGGTTGTCCACGAGATCCTCGTGCTTGATATCCACACCTCCATCGGTAACGCCTACGATGACCTGGCGCCTACCTGTCGTTATCTCCCAGGCTGCAAAGAGGTTGATATCTGCCCCAGCGACAGACTTGAGGGCTTGCTCACCCGTATTGTAATAATGCCACTGCTTGGGCAGCTCAGGGTCGTCGTAGGGCATATCGCCAACCTCACGTCCCTCGCTAGATGTGGGGACATTCGCCAAGGTGTACGCTCCGCCATAGTTGCTATACACGGGTATCTCCTCTACGATAGACACCCCAGGGATATGGCGCACCTGTGTGCTGACACTACGCAGGGCGTGGCTCTCGTCAAACTCTATGTCGTACCATAGATGTAGCCCTGCTCGCCTCTGCCTGGCCTCAAACTTAGGGCACGGAGGGAAGACGCGCTCGAAGCTCTTGGCTCCGATCTGCCGAAGGAGCTGATCTAGCTCCGCATGGTGCTCAGAGAGCTGTCTGAGGCCTGCCGCAGCCTCTGCCAGCTTATCGCCCAGCGCCCTGTCGAAGCGTACGCGCACGATGCCCTCCTGGCTACGAAGTCCAGTAGACACGAGCTCAGCACCAGCCACTTGAGCTTGTGGAGCCTTGGGGGTGTCGATGTGTTCCTTGGCACAGCTCCCTAGAGTGGCAAGTGCCACGAGGGCTATGGGTAGGCTGTATATGATTTTCTTCATAATTGTCGCATAAATTGTTGGCACTGCACCCTCTCCCAGAGTAGAGAGTCTACCCTGGCGTTTGCCCTAGCAAGGTGTTGCAAGCGAGCAACCTCCGAGCGGAGGGCTCCCTGCTCTAGGAGAGGAGAATGTAGTATAGCTAGACTATCGTAAATTTTACTTCCTCAGCATGAGCGGTACCTCCCGCTGCCCGCCATCTTGAGAGAAGCGTCTGAGGAGCTCCTCATCGCTCATCGTGCTAGAGGTCGAGGAGTCGGTCAATGGAGAGAACCAAAGCTCCAGCACAGGGTTAGCATCACCCTGGAACTGCGCTATACGCGTAGCCAGCCCGAGGCCTCGCTCTCTATTGACGAAGACGTCCCTCTTCTTGGTCTCTTCGTACTTGGTGAAGACAAAGCCTTCCTTGGCCAGCAGCGCTCTAAACTCGTTGGTCAGGTAGCGCTGGCCATTGTACAGCCAATAGGCTAGACCAAAGTCGAGGTAGTGGTACTGTACCCCGATGAGCTTGCGGTTGTCATTCATATCCTTACCCGTGAAGTACTGTCTGCGGAAGAGCACCTTCTCGCTGGGGAACTTGAAGACGAGCATATTGATGCCATTCACCTCATCCTTGATAGACTCGGTCTCGCTAAACACACCTCCATGCTCAGCCTCATAGGCCTTGACTTCCTCTTCCGAAGCGCCCCACTTGATAAAGCCGTAGGGCATAGCATCGAAGGTCTTGTACTCGGCTGGCTGGTCAGGTACATAGGTAAAGAGGATATGCCATCTGAACGTCTTCTTGATCTCGGCAATCACCTTGAGGGTTGGGTTAAACAACCTATTGGTACCCTGGGATTCGGTGAATCCATTCTCCTTGAGGAAAGCCAAGAGGTCGGCAAGACCATTGTTCTGATCCAGGACAGCGTCGCTGGTCGCGTTCATCTGCACCTTGGTCATGAGACCATTGGCTTCCACAAAGTACCATATATCGGTAAAGGCTGCACTGCGCGAGCGGAAGTCGTAGGTCTTGAGAGAGCTAGCGCTGAGCTCGCTACGACGCTCTTTCTCAAAGTTGTAGATCGCATTGCGCGTACCACGAGTGAAGTCGAGGTAGGGCAGGATCCAATACATCACCCCCTTTTGAGTAAGCTCAAACTCCTTGATGACCTTACCCCCCTCGGCCGCAACCTTGATCTTGGCCGTACGGCTCTCTCGGGTCATGATCTCATCGACCTCGATGGCCACCTCTTTTTTGTGAGGGCGAGCAAAGACGCGCACCCAGTCTTGATCGACAGTCGCCTCCCAGGCGGACGAGTTGCACTCTACATCAAAGGTATACTTACCCTCCCACTGATCGACCGTCATCATATCGGGCATGAGTACAAGCGAGAGCTCCGAGGCAGGCTGTACGACTTGTATCTGAGAGATAGCTCCCGAGGCCATGACGATGACGTTGGTGCGACGCTCGGCAGGCTCTACATTGACATCGGCCACGAGGCTAATCGTCGTCCCCGACACATTGACGTCGAGCCAGGCATCCTTGGCATAGGCCGTAACGCTACGCTGGTTGGTCGTCGCTGTGAAGCTATGCGTCAGCACGCCATTCTCGAGGACTATGGGCCCCGTCTCTGAGAGACTTAGTGTAGCCTCCTCTACTTCGCTCTCGGGGGTACAGGCTATGGCCATTAGGAGTATGCCCAAGAGCCAGAATAGTGTTTTTGTCGTTTTCATATATTGCTCGTACTTAATAGGTTGTTGTATCCTAACATCTCATCTTCATTAGTGCACTGGGGTGGTCATACGCAATATGACTTGATGCTCCTTCATCCCCGAGTACTTGTCCCAGTGGATACGCATCTCCACATTGCGCGTCTTGTGTGAGAAGACGTGTCGGTTGCGATCTATCCTATCTAGACGCTCGTACACAAAGCCCTCTCGGGTAGCTAGAGCCATAAACTCTTCGGTAAACAGGGGGTAGCCTCGGTAGTCCCAAAAGGCTTTGTTCATGTTGCTGAAGTAGCGTACGCTCGTCTCCAGGACATCCGGCTTGTCTTCAGTGAAGAAGTAGGCTCGGGTAGGCTCGGCCGTGTTGTCGTTGTCATAGATGGCAAACTGCAAGTAGCCAGTCTTGTTATAGGTCAGACGATAGCGCTCCTTGCCTCCATGGGCAGCCTCGTAGGCCTCCACCTCGGCAAACATCACCTGCTTGTCTACGCTCGTATCCGTCCCGAAGGGATAGGGGAAGGCCTCAAACGTTGGATAG
>JBGYQR010000122.1:0-5627 GCA_041839075.1 Porphyromonas sp. | reverse complement strand
GAGAGAGCGGGAGGGAGGAGGGGCCGTGTGGTGTGGGGCTCTATTCTGAATGCGAAAGTACTCCAGCCACCCTCCCCAGGCAAGACTTTGCGCGTGTGCCTATGACACGCGATGACGAGGTGTGCAATAAGGTCTCACCAGGCACGGGCACCTCGCCCCCTAGACACACGCACCGACGCCCCTGTGTCCCACCGGGGGGTGGGGCGCAGGGGCGTCGGTGTCGATATACGGCGCTGGCGGGTGGAGGGGAGTGGCGCTGGCGGGTGGGGCGTCCTAGCCTGCTGGGTAGGTACGGCGGGTGGGGTCGGGCTCCTCGAGCCTTAGGGCAAAGCGTGCTGCCCCCTGGTGGTAGTGGGCAAACTGCTGGCACGATAGATAATGGCAGTGGTAGACGACCACAGGTTGGTAGCGCGTCTCGATGCGCAAGGGGCCCGACGAGAGCATCTGGCAAAAGGCGGCATAGCGCACCAGGAAGGTCTCCCGCGAGGGGGCGACGAGGTTGATCTCGAGCGTCAGCTCTCGGCTATCCAGGCGCAGGTAGTCGGTGATGACCTCCTTGCCGTGAGCGGCGCGACTCTTGTTCTCCACCAGAGGCTTGACGGGGGGTGGCGAGAGTAGCGCCGTCAGGGCGCCTTCGCCCAGGGTGATACCCCAGGTCGTATAGGCGTCTAGGGCGTTGATGTATAGTTCTCCTTTCATTGCTTGAGTTGCTTGATTGAGTTGGGTGACTGAGTTGTTTACTTGGGTTAGTGTGATACGAAGCAGGGGGGAGGAATAGAGCCCTCTGGGGGGGACTAGGGCTGGCGATCCTCGAAGATACAGGCCTCGCTATCTTGCCAGATCATACTCGAGCACCCCTGGCCGATGGTGCTGACACGCCCTACGGCGTAGTGGTGCGCCCTGAGGGTGAGCTGGGCGCCGTGCATCACGACGATGTGTATGGCCTCTCGGCAGTAGTGCCCGTCTAGATGTACCAAGGCGCGGGTATCGCCGATGATGGCTATGCTCCTCTGGGGCATGAGCTCTATCTCTCCGGCGTCGATGTATATACCGGCCTCTGTGACCACGCTCCTATCCAGGGCGCGCAGGAGCTCGAGCTCGGGGAAGCTATGGGTCTGGCAAAACTCCAGCCCCTCGGGGGTGAAGAGGGCTCGGCATAGCTGAGCCTGACTGCTCACCTGTGAGAGCAGCGCACAGGCGCCCAGCTCGGCGCCTCGTCGTTGGATATCTTGTAGTATCATGTCTTGTACTGGCTAAGTGGATAATAATGATGATGGTGATGATGGGGCGGGGGCGGGGCGAATGGCTCTACCTGGAGAAGGGCGGGCTAGAGCCTCTCGTCATTGACCGAGACGACGAAGTGTGCCGTGCGGTCTACATCACTCGGGGTGAGGCGTAGGCTCCTGCCCGCCGAGGCGTTGAGGGCGTTCCACACGGCGTCGGTGGCGGGGTTGCTGCTCTGCCGAGTCCAGCGGTAGGCCGTGGGAGGCAGGGTGTCGGAGATATCCTCTCGCCCTCGGTAGACGAAAGCCACCAGGGTCGTCTCCACAGCGCCGTTGAGGAAGATAGCTCCGCTCTGGCTCCAGACCTGCACCTGCAAGACATCCTCGCCTCGCAGGCGTAGCGGGGGGCTCCAGATGCCTTGGGCGCCGACGCGCTGGCGGATAAACCGATCTTGCTCGCTCGGCAGGCTATGCCACTCGTGCTCCCCATCGACGCTATACTCGACGTAGAGCTCTCGGGCACTCTGTCGCTCGGCGAGCGCCCGAGAGAGATGCTCCAGACGCTGGCGCTGTGTCTCTGCCTGGGCGAGCACACGCCCCAAGACGCCGTCCCTGACGGGTCTACCCTCGGTGATGGTGAGGCTCTGCGCCGAGGGCATCGAGAGCGGATACTCGAGGCGCGCTACCGTGCCTATCTGCGGGGCACTCTCACTCCTGAGGGTGAGCCTCACCCTATCGCCCAGAGCGAAGCGTAGCTGGTGCTCGTGCATATAGGTCGGGTTGGTCACCACCTCGATGCGCTCGCCCGACTGCCCCTGCTCGTCGA
Organism: Porphyromonas sp.; assembly: GCA_041839075.1. Lineage (GTDB taxonomy): Bacteria > Bacteroidota > Bacteroidia > Bacteroidales > Porphyromonadaceae > Porphyromonas. Next base: position 3,578 of record JBGYQR010000122.1, on the reverse strand, counting down.
GCCACTGGGTCGCTCGGCGTAGCAACGCCTGCTCAGCCTGGGGGATATACTGCGTGCCGACCAGCGAGATGTCAAAGCCGTAGGGGATATACCGATCGCCCGCCTCTGGCCTGATGAGCCCTGCGGGTAAGAGCTTGCCGTAGGTCTCATTGGGGACAATCCTATACCCCTGCCCTGGGAGGATCTGCACCTCGAAGTGCATCCCCCGTAGCGCCCCAGAGACGAAGCTCATCATCAGAGGCGTCCCAGGCAATAGGTGCTCCCGATGGATCTGTATCCCCTGGTCGGTGATGACAAAGAGCTCCTGCTCCCCGCTGGTTTGGCGCTCGACACGCTCGACCTGACCGATATAGTGGGGATAGACGTCGTCGAAGACCTCTACGCGCTCGGCTCCGCCCGCCTGGTCATCGCCCAGCGTGACGTAGGGGTGCTCCACCGGCAGGCATAGCCGCTTGTCGCGGTAGGAGGGCGGGAGGTTGCGACTACTGCCAAAGGCATAGAGGCGCCCGATACGTGCCCTCGGCGTCCCCTGGCGAGAGATACGCTGGGCGACCTCCCCCAGGCGTATCTCCACCACCTCCCCCGCCTCTGGGTGCTTGCCGAGGTATATCTCGCGTCCCTCGGCCCACCAGTAGCATCCCCAGGCCTCGGTGATCTTGCCCAGGGCCTCGAGGGCGTTGAGGTTGTGGTAGGCGATGTGCTTGTGCCCCTCGTCCCTCGCCCCCACGAGGTGTATGCGCCACGGGGGCGTGTCGGGCGAGGTGGAGAGGCGCCTGTTGAGGTTGTCCTCGACGAGCCGTGCGTGCGCCTCGAGGCTGTCGGTCAGGTCAAAGTCTACCTGCACGGCCTGCCCTGCCGAGCTGTATAGCATGGCCACCTGCTCGATAAGCCCCGAGGGGCGATAGAGGGTGAGCTCATAGCGCACCAGGCCGTCCTCCATCTCGGGCGTGTAGGGCGCCAGTAGCTCCCAGCGCTCCTCTTGGTATAGGACGTAGGCGCCATAGGGCAAGGATAGGGGTAGGGCCCGCTGGAAGCGGAGGGTGATCTGCTCGGGGCTACTGAGGGCATGCTGGTAGCGACTGTCGTCTTGTAGCGTGGTCTCCAAGAGGGGGGCTCCCTCGGGGGTGTAGATGGTGATGTGTCCGATCATACGATGGTGTACATAGTGTGGTGTGAATAGCTGTCTGTCATTATCAAAATCATACGTGCGGGGGAGAGAGGGGGGGGGACTGCGGGGCTCCGATGCGAAGTCCGCCGTATACGCACCTGGTGATGCGGAGCCCGCAGTCTGTACCCGCAGTCTGTGTCCGCTATCTGAGCTCGCGGGTGTTGCGCTCGATGCTCGAGAGGCGCTCATCGATCTGCGCCAGCAGGTTGGTATTGCCAGCGATGCGCTCGAGGTGCCCGATGGAGGAGACCATCAGCGAGCGTGCCTCCTCGAGCACCGAGAGGCTACTGCGCCCCACCTCGACGAGCCTAAGCTGTGCCTCGTGCATAGCCGTGAAGCGTCCCTCTAGGGCATGACCCGTCTCCTGGCTCATCGCCTCGAAGCCCCCTAGGCTGGCCGTAGGCGCCTCCACCATCCCCTGGCTCTCGAGGAAGCGTCGGTGCTGCTCGGTCTGCTTGTCGATGTGCCGAGAGATACCCTCGGCCAGGCGGTCGAGGCTCTGCTGCTCGGCGGCGGTGATGAAGCCGTCGGCCCAGGCATCGACGAGGCTCTGTCGTAGCTGCTCGAGGTGGGGCTTGGCCTGCATCTTGATGAGCTCCATGACCATCCCCTTGATCTGTCGCTTGACGAACTCCTTGCTCGCCTGGGCGCGGTCGTTGCCACTACTCCACGCCTCGGCGTAGGCATTGGCAAACTCATCGATGGCGCTCCTGAGGTCCTTGCCAAAGAGGGCATCCCGAGCCTTCTCCTTGTTGAGGGCTATCTGCTGGTCGATCTCCTCGGCCTGCTTGCGGTACTCCTTGACCTTGTTGTGGTCGGCCTTCTTCTTTTTTTCCTCCTCGTCGGCCATACTGCGCAGGGCTGCTTGCTTTTGCCTCAGGAGCTGCTCCTGCTCCGAGGCTAGGCGTACGGCCTCGGAGCTGTAAGCGCGCTCGACCTCACGGCTGAGCTTGTCGTAGCTCTTGCCTAGGGTCTCGACCTCACCGGCGAGCTCTCGGATGCGCTTGTCGTGCTTCTTGTCGTGGAGCTTGGAGATCGTACCCGAGAGCGCCGACACAAACCCCAGGGCTGCACCTGCCGCCTGGCCGATGGGGCCGAAGGCAGCTCCGGCCTGCGCCCCCTGGCTCATGGCGTCCATAGCACCCGTCACCTCGCTTAGGCCTGTGGCAATGCCTTTGAGGGCGCCTGAGCCCGTGGCCTCGCCGATGGCGCTGAGGTTACTAGAGACGAACTTGATGGCTGCCGAAGTCTTGTCCATGCCCTGGCGTATCTTGTCGATGGCCTTGGTCACCTTGTCCTTGTCGCCCCCCCGAGGCGAAGAGCTCCTGGATACCCTCGGAGAGTTGCCCCAGGGGGGTCTTGGCCTCGTAGGCACTCTTGCGTACGGCCTCTATCTGGGTGGTGATGGCCTGGAGCTTGTCGGGGTCGTCCTGGAAGGTCTGCATCATCTCGGCGGTGATGTCATAGGCGTTGCCCTCCTGGTGCTTGCCCGCCCGGATGTAGCTGACCAGCTGATCGCCCTCCTGGGCGATGGCCTCGAGGCCTTGGGCGCTCTTGCCCGCCATGCTCCCATACAGACGTGCCATCGCTCCCTGTCGGTTGCCCACCTCCATATCCAGGGCGGCCGTCTCTCGCAGTAGGCGCGCCTGGATGGCCTTACGCTGTACCTCTGTCTCAGCCTGAGCCATCTCCAGGTCGGCCAGAGCCTTCATAGCCTGGCGCTTCTCGAGGTAGCTCCCGTAGCTCTGGAGCATCTCGAGCTGAGCCCGCTCTTCGCTCTCCCTGTGCGCCTGGTGCTCGGCCTGGTGCCTGGCCGTCTCGAGAGCAATGCGTTTGGCCAGGATATCCTGTTGCTCACTGGTGAGCTTCCCCCCTTGGCCCTTCTGCTGGGCATCGACCTCCATCTCCTTCTTGTCCTGATCGATGAGGGCTAGGCGCTTGTGATGCTCGAGCTTGATGAGGGCCATACGGCGCTCGGCACCCTGCTTGGTGGCCATGATCTGGCTCTCCTCGATCTCAAAGCCCAGGCGCACGAGCTCGCCCTGTTGCCTGAGTTGCTCCCGTCGCTGCTCGAGGGCTCTCTGCCGAGCCTCCTCCTGTTGCTGCTTGATCCTGGCCTTTTGGGCGTCGTAGTCCTCGCCCCAGAGGGCTTGGTACTGCGCCTTGGCATCTTTGAGCTTACCCTCGGTCTGAGCGATCTGCTCTTGGGTGGCATGGCTACCAGACTGGCGTAGCGCCTGGAGCTGGCTCTCCGTGGCGATGATGGTCGCACTGAGGGCCCTCAGACGCTCGGAGACCGTGCCCAGGGTCGTGGCCTCCTTCTGACTATTGGCCTCGGCCTGTCGGTGCAGGCGGAGCCTCTTGTTGTAGGCCTCCTCGGCGAGCCTCGCCTGCTCCTTGAGGCGCTCTT
>JBGYQR010000121.1:0-7463 GCA_041839075.1 Porphyromonas sp. | reverse complement strand
GCAGGTAAGGCCATGAGTGGCGACCGAGTGCGGGTACGCCGCAAGCCTGGTGGGAGCGCCCGCACCCGCCGAGGAGATCGTGGGGGAAGCCTAGAGGTCGTCGAGATCATCGAGCGTAGCCCGCGCACCTACGTCGGCTATATCAAACGGGTACAGCGCAACCTCTTGCTGATAGCCGACAGCAACAAAGAGCTCCGTTGCCCAATCATCATCTCCCCTGGGCGTCTATCGGGAGCTAACGAAAACCAGGTCGTCATCGTCCGTGTCGTTGATTGGCCAGAGCGTAGCAGTATGCCCCATGGGGAGGTCATCGCCGTGCTGGGTGAGCGTGGCGACAACGACACCGAGATGCACGCTATCTTGGCTGAGTTTGGCCTGCCCTATTCGTACCCCGAGGATGTAGAGGCTCTTGCCCACGAGCTTAGTGGAGAGATCACTCCCGAGGAGCTACGCCATCGAGAAGACTTCAGAGGGGTCTTGACCTTCACGATAGACCCTCTGGATGCCAAGGACTTTGATGATGCCCTCTCTATACGCCCCCTAGGGGCAGGCAAGTGGGAGGTCGGAGTACACATTGCTGACGTCAGCCATTTTGTCAAGCCTGGTAGCAAGATTGATGAGGAGGCCTACTCGAGGGCAACGAGCATATACCTGGTGGATCGTACCATACCGATGCTCCCCGAGAAGCTCAGCAACGAGCTGTGCTCTCTGCGCCCCGACGAAGACAAGTATAGTTATAGCTGCGTCTTTGATATGACGGATGATGCTCAGGTAGAGCAATATCGTATCGTCCGTAGTGTCATACGCAGTCAGAGGCGCTATACCTACGAGGAGGCGCAAGACATCATACAGACAGGAGCGGGAGACTATGCTGATGCCATTCTCAAGCTGAGTGACCTGGCTCAGAGGATGCGCAAGAGACGCTTTGACGATGGGGCTATTGCCTTCTTCCGCCCAGAGGTACGCTTTGAGATAGACGAGGCGGGTAAGCCTCTCTCGGTCTACATCAAGGAGAGCCTGGAGGCGCATCAGCTGATCGAGGAGTTTATGCTCCTGGCCAATAAGACGGTCGCCGAGCGCATCGGTCGCAAGCGGGAGGGAGCCCCCGAGCGACCCTTTGTTTATCGTGTGCATGACTTGCCCGACGAGAGCAAGCTGACCACGCTGACAAGCTTTGCCAGCAAGCTCGGTTATAAGCTCAAGGTGGGCTCCTCTCCCAAGAGCATCGGGCTAGGGCTCAATCAGTTCCTCTCCGAGATCAAGGGCAAGAAAGAGGACAACCTCCTGGCCAACCTGGCCATTCGCACTATGGCCAAGGCTGGTTATACGACCGACAACATTGGGCACTATGGGTTGGCCTTTGCCTATTACACCCATTTTACCTCTCCGATACGTCGCTATCCAGACTTGATGGTGCACCGCCTCTTGACCCACTACCTGATCGACAAGCAAAAGGGGGTAGACAAGGAGGCCTTGGAGCATCAATGCGAGCATTCGTCAGCGATGGAGAATCTTGCTGCCCAAGCTGAGCGCGCCTCGATACGCTACAAGCAGATCGAGTACATGCAGCAGTATCTCGGAGAGGAGTTTGAGGGGGTGATTACCAACGTGAGCCCCTATGGTCTCTATGTCGAGATTGTCGAAAACAAGTGCGAAGGCATGGTACCTCTGCACAGCCTACCCAATGACTCGTACGACCTCGACTCGGACAACTTTGCCCTGGTGGGATACAGACGGGGGCATCGCTATACCCTAGGCGATGAGGTGCGCATCAAGGTCGTGCAGACCAATCTAGAGCGTAAGTTTCTTGACTTTGAGTTGGTGTAGGGGCCCCCTTCGGGCTTGAGGACGCATCCCCATAATCGAAGTATTTATTGTAGTATTCTAACCAATCATATTGTGATGAAAAGAAAGAAGACGAAAAGCATAGATATAATCCTAGAGACCAGCTGGGAGGTATGCAACAAGCAGGGAGGCATCTATACGGTGCTCACCTCTCGCGCTCGAGAGATGATGCGGGCGCATGCAGGGCAGGTGGTCTTTGTAGGCCCTCTTTTTGCCCGACATGCGGGCGAACTGCCTCGAGACTTTGACGCCACAGCTGTCCCCGAAGTACTGGCGCATTGGTCAGAGACAGAGCGCGCTAACCTTGGGCTACGTACCGAGGTCGGGACGTGGCGCATCCCAGGCGCTCCTGCCGTAGTGCTGGTAGATTTCTCCCCCTTGTGGGAGGAGAAGGGCGATCTCTACTACCGCATGTGGAGCCAGTATGGCGTGCAGAGCGACAAGGGCTATGGCGACTATGACGAGAGTTCGCTCTTTGCCGTGGCTGCAGCTCAAGTCATGCATAGCATCCTGGGGACGATGGACAACCAGGTGCGTGCTATGACTATATTCAACGAATGGCAGACGGGGATGGGATTGCTGTACTCCAAATGGTTACACCCCGAGGTCAAGACCATGTTTATCACCCATGCCACGACCGTAGGGCGCTCTATTGCAGGCAATGGCAAGGAGCTATACGCCTGGATGCCCGCCTACAATGGTGATCAGATGGCGTGTGAGCTCGGGGTAGAGGCCAAGCATGGCATAGAGAAGAGAGCCGCTCATACGGCAGACATCTTTGCTACGGTAAGCAAACTCACAGCCCAGGAGTGCACTCAGCTCATTGAGCGTACGCCTGTGGTATTGCCCAATGGCTTTGAGGGAGGCTTCGTCCCCAAAGGACGTGCCTACGACCAGGCGCGCAAGGCTGCTCGACTTCGCCTAGCGGAGGTGGCCACGAGGCTGACGGGGCAAGAGATTACAGACAAGGACTTTTTTGTCTCTCTCTCGGGGCGCTATGAGTATCGCAACAAGGGGATAGACCTTTTCGTCGAGACGCTGGCCGAGCTACGTCGTAGCTATCAGGGGCGCAAGCGTATTACTGCCTTCTTGCTCGTCCCTGGCTGGGTGGCTGAGCCACGAGCAGACCTAGCGTACCTGCTGGAGCATCCCGAGGAGGCGACCAATGCCCCATTGCAGCATCCGACCCTAACGCATTGGTTGCACAATATGGACACTGATACCACGCAGGGGCACCTGCGCCATCTAGGCTTGGACCGCGTGCATGACAAAGTCAATATCATCGCTGTACCTGTCTACCTCAATGGCTACGATGGCATTATGAATATGAACTACTACGACCTCCTAGTTGGGATGGATCAAACTATCTACCCTAGCTACTACGAGCCCTGGGGCTATACACCGCTGGAGAGCGTTGCCTTTGGCGTGCCAACGATCACGACCCGTTTGGCGGGCTTTGGTCTGTGGGCTGAGGAGCAGTTGGCCAGCAATGACCTCTACCTCGAGCAACAGGCTCCGGTGTGCGTACTCGATCGTACCGACTACAATCAGAGTGAGATAGTCGCAGCAATTGCCTTGCAGGTGATGCGCCAGGCCTCAGGCAAGGTCGCTCCATTGCGCACTCTACGCCAAGAGGCGATGGCTCTAGCCGAGCAGGCCGAGTGGAAGCATTTTTATCAGCACTACCTCAGCGCCTATCAAACGGTATTATAATCAACCCCTATCATATTTAGCTTGAGGCCATGAAGATAAGCCTTAGATCAACTCCCCTAGGCAGAGCCTTTGTCGTCTCTGCCGTCTGCCTCCTCGTGGGGGCGGAGCTGATGGCTCAGTACGCCGTCCCTGGCACTCCACGCTCTGTGCGCGGAGGGGGATTGCGAGCCATTGACGACCTCTCACGTCGTGATGCCCCATCTGTGGCGCAGGTCGATACGCTGTGGGTAACGCCACCAGCACCCACAGAGATCGAGCGCAGTAGCCGGCAGACGTCGGGGCTATTGCAGTTTGCCTACAATATCCCCACCCGTGTCTCGATGGCTGAGCACGGCCGTTGGATGATGGATGCCACAGGGGGCTATGTATGGCGCTGTACTATAGCGAGCCGTGGCGCCATAAGCCTAGGTCTTAGGCTCGATGGCTACCAGCTGCCTAGTGGAGCCTCGCTGTATTTGTATGGCTCTGATGGACGCGTGTATGGTGCATTTACGGAGATCAACAACAGCGAGCATCGCTCCTTGCAGATCGCTCCTATTGAGGGCTCTGCTATTACCCTGGAGTATGAGCTGCCGAGGGGACAGAGGCCATCGGCTGATATGGTGCCCCCCTTCCATATAGGGCGTGTGAGCTATGGCTTTAGGGATGCCTTAGGGCTGAGGCGTATTGATCGATCGGTCTATGGCTTTGCCTATGGGGAGCCGTACTACGACTTCTCTCATAGCTGGCTTACTCGCCTGTCATGTGCACCCAATATGCTGGCCTATCCCGAGTACACCAAGCAGGGGCGCTCGGTTGTGTTGATGGTTGTTGATGGTTCGGCTGTGGCCACAGGAGCCCTGATCAACAATACACGCCAGGATGGTACGGCCTATCTCTTGACCTCGGCGCATTGCGTCAATCAAAACTATCAGAACGAGACCAATCTAGCGACCGTCCGCTCTACGGCTGCCGAAGCCGTATTCTTCTTTGGTTTTGATAGCCCATCTCCAGATCTGGATATTCGTCCCAGTGAAGAGAAAACCCTCAGCGGAGCCGAACTCGTAGCCTATGCCCCTGAGGCAGATATGGCCCTCTTGCGTATCACGGGGCTCCCGACCGATGTCGATGGAGAGAAGCGCATACCTGCTAGCTACAATGCTTTCTTTGCAGGCTGGAGTAGAGAGGCTAATCCGATGGCACCATTCTTTGGTGTGCATCACCCTCGGGCGACGACTAAGCGTTACAGCGAGGTGGAGGGAACGTCGCTCTCTATCGAGGACTACTCGGTGCTGATCGGGTATGATGCCACCACTGGAGATGATCTCTATAAGTCCTGGACAGGCAAGCACTGGTACATCCCTCGCTGGTTGGTGGGGACGACCTCGGCAGGCTCTTCGGGTTCGCCACTCTTCGATGGGGGAGGGCGTATTATCGGAGCCTTGACTGGTGGTGCCTCGTCGTGCTCCAATCCTCGTAGCGACTACTATTGGGCACTAGGCCGTACTTGGACGGGGAGCACTACCTTGGCATCGCTGAGCCCCTATCTCGACCCTGACAACTCGGGCGTGGCCAAGCTAGACGGCTACGACCCGCTCTCTGCTCAGCCTCTGCATCGTCATAGCCGTATGTATGCCCGAGAGGCTCTCGATCATCTCTCTATCTACGAGCAAACGGGAGGCGTATCGGGGCTGGGGCGTCGTGTGCAACTCTCCAAGAGTGGGACGCCTCTAGGTGCTTACCTAGTGTTTGCGGGTAACGCCACGTTGCAGAGCCAGTTTCCTAGCCTCGTCGTTGAGCTACGCGCTCTCGAGGGAGAGACGGTGGGAGAGGTCAAGTGGAGTACCGAAGTCAGCGCAACCCCCTTTGTGCGGTACGACGAGACGTTGGGCGACTTCACCACAGAGGTGCGCACCCTGCAGTTTGACTCTATTGAGCTCTTCGTCCCTAGCCGAGATAAGCTCTCACTCCCAGCGGGAGACTATGTACTCGGGGTACGCTCTAGTGATGGTACGGATCTGACATTGCCCCTACTGGCCAACAAAGAGCGACAGACGGTAGTCACGGATTTTGATATGCCCTGGACGCTACAATCGGGCTCCTGGAGCAAGGGCAATACACCCATCAACTATTGGGTAGACCTCTTGGTACAGAATAGCGGTCAGAGTGATCTAGACACAACTCAAGGTATCAAGGACTATCGCGCCTTTGCCCACGCTGGCAAGCTCTATGTCTACAACCCAGAGGCAACTTCGGCAGAGGTCTATATCTATGCCTTGGATGGTATGCTCATTCAGAGAGCCTCGTTGCCCCAGGGCGAGTCTACGACAAGCCTAGAGCGTCTCCTTGCAGGTCACAACTACATCGTCCATATCGTAGGGCAATCAGATAAACTGACCCTCAAGGTTGCTGGGGCATCACGCTAGTCTCTCTCCCCAAGAAGAAGGGAAAACTAGCACAAGCCTCTCGTACCCCCTCATAGCCTTACCGCCCCAGGTCTCACCACTAGTGAGGCCTGGGGCGGTAAGGCTATCGCCTACGTCGGTGTAGCTGGGGTAGAGGAAGATAATACCTAGCGGGGCGAGGCCGTTGGGAAGAGGGGTTTTGGACAAAAACTATTCTCTAATGACACAGTACATCTCTCTGAGAAAAGAAGTACATCTTCCGAACGAAAGAAGTACTTCTCTTGCCCGAGAGAAGTACTTCTTTTTTCAGAGGGAAGTGGTGTACCTTGGAGGGCGATGCTTTCCCCCTGTCCCTTTGATTATTCGCTCCCCCTCTATTCCGTCGGTAGATCCTCGATGCTACGAGAGAGGGGCGGGGTACATTGGATAGAGTGGGGGCGAAATCTAGTAGACGACCCCCTCAACCCGCTCAACCTGTATCTCCCTGGGCTTACTCTCTTGCCAGAAGCGATTGACAGAGGTTACCAAATACGTGTAAGGCGTATGTACATTCGCCTCCACTAGGGGGGTGTAGGTCTCTGTGGAGATCTTGATGATGTACTGATACTTCTTGACGCTGGGACGTACACCCTTTGGGAAGGCGTATGTGATGTACATAAACGATGTCTTGGGGTCTCCCTCTATATGCCCCGTTAGCCAACTGATACTAGGCTTCTTGTCGATGGTCGTCAAGTGTATCCCCTCAACCCGCTGTGGGCGCTGGGTCGCGTGGCCTAGCTGTGGGCGATATTCGGGCAATAGGGCAGGGGTGCGATGGTATTCGGTACGTAGGGCTTCGCTAATGCCCTTGTAGTTACGAACTAGTTCGTCCGCAGGCCAGTAGATATTACCATCGGCTCCGAGGTGGCTGAGCGCTAGTTTGCTTGCAAGCTGGCCCCCGTCCATAGTACGCTTGACGTCTTGCCCGATGTAGAGCTGTACCTTCTTGCGATCGATATGCCTGCTCCACCACTCGACGAGGGTGGCGTGGTCGGCTATCTTGTGCCCGATATTCCAATATACTTGAGGGGCTACATAGTCAATCCAGCCCTCACGAGCCCAATGGAGTACATCGGCGTGAAGGTCATCATAGCATTGTAGACCAGCCGTCTTGCTCCCATCGGGATGGCTAGCCTCATTGCGGTAGATGCCAAAGGGACTGATGCCAAGTCTAACCCAAGGCTTCACCGATAGGATAGTCTGTCTGATGTCGTGGATGAGGAGATTGACGTTGGTGCGTCTCCACATGGCCTTGTCGCTAGGTTTGTAGCCTGCGGGAATGGCGTACAGCTCAAACGTCTTTTGGTCGGGAAACTCCCCTCCCGCCACAGGGTAGGGGTAGAAGTAGTCGTCAAGATGCAACGCATCAATATCATAGCGCAATACCAGGTCGCGTACGACGTCACAGACATAGCGACGGCTCTCGGGGAGGCCAGGATTGAGGATGAGCTGGTTGTTGTACGTCACGAACCACTCGGGATG
>JBGYQR010000120.1:0-7976 GCA_041839075.1 Porphyromonas sp. | reverse complement strand
CGAGGAGGCGTGGTTGTTGTACCTAAAGCGCTGGTCAGAGGGGACGAAGAGCTTAGGATACACAGCCCCCTGGTTTTGAGGCGTCCAGTTGTCTAGCTGCCACGTACGTGGTACAGAGTTGTCGAAGAAGGCAATAGCGGCCTCGTTTTGGTGGTACACCTTGACGTTGGTTACCCCCTGGGCAGCCACCGAGAGGTTGAGTCCCTTGTAGCCTACGTTGAAGTTCATACCATAGGTAACGCGTGGCACGTCATTGCCCACTACGACGCGGTCGTTGTCGTTGATCACGCCGTCGCCTGAGTCTGCGATGCCATCGCCGTCGGTATCCTTAGTGATCTGGTCTACGTAGCGGATCATACCAGCCTCGGGCGTCGTACCGCCATAGGGGACATACCTCTTGTTGGTGATGTCGTCCTCAGAGTATATGCCATTGGCCTGGAGCATATAGAAGTCCCCAATAGATCCACCCACCTGCATGATCCACGTCGTAGGCGAGAGGCGCTGTACGCCCTCACCGAGGTCTTCGATCTTGTTGCGGTTGTAGGTCATGTTGAAGCCCAGGTCGTAGGTAAAGTCGCCCAGCTGGTTGCGGTGCGTTACGCTAAACTCGAAGCCTCGGTTGCGCACCTTACCCACGTTGCGGAAAGGCATCTGCGACAGACCCGTCTCGTTCATAATATCGGTAGCACGCACCAAGATACCATCGGTCAGACGGTCATACAGGTCGATGGTCGCGCCAAAGAGACCATTCTTGATGCTCAGGTCTAGACCGAGGTTGGTCGTCGTCGTCTCCTCCCAGGTTAGCTTGGAGTTGCCGATACGTCCCTCCACAGCCTGGGGCACCTCTACGCCACCGATGAGGATGGTACCAGAGGTCGCATAGGTCGAGTAGGTATCGTAGAGGCCAATGTTATTGATGTTACCATTGCGTCCCCACGAGAGGCGTAGCTTGAGGGTCGAGAGCCAGTCGAGCTTCTCCATAAACTTCTCCTGGTCGATGCGCCAGCCCGCAGAGAACGAGGGGAAGTAACCCCAACGGCCATCCTTGGCAAAGCGAGACGAGGCGTCGGCACGGAAGTTGGCCTCCAGCAGGTACTTGCCCGCGTAGGTATAGCCCAGGCGAGCGAAGTACGAGTTCATCGACTCCTCGAGATACTGAGCCGTCGTCGTCTGCTGCTTGGTGGGGTCGAGAGATCCACCCTCGAGGCTCTCCATCAGGTTGCTGGCAAACTCTCTACGGCCCACGCCTAGCTCCTTGTACATATAGTAGTCGGCGTGCACACCAGCCATCACCGAGAGGTCATGGACGTCGCCGAAGGTCTTGTCGTAGTTGATCCAACCATCGTAGACGAACTTGTGGTCATAGGCCCACGAGAGGGTCATCTCGTTGGGGGCAACGGCCGTCCCGGGGATGATGCCACTAGAGGGCGTCAGGAAGTTGGGGATGCCTGCCATCGTGTTGGTGAAGACCATCGAGCGGTAGTCATACCCGCTGTAACCAAACTGGTTGGTGATCTTCAGCCCTTCGATGGGCTTGATCTCTAGGCCAATGTTACCCAGGATGCGACGCGTCTCGCTGTTGCCACGGCCACCCTCCAGGGCACGACGTAGCTGGTTGGCGTTGGCCTCCTCGCCCGTCGTCGTACGACCATTGCGCACAGAGCCCCAGTCGCCATTGAGGTGACGAGCCACCTGCGTGGGAGGCACGCGGAGAAACTCCACGAGGCTAACGCTACCGCTGGTGCGGTTGTACTTGTCGAAGATCACATTGACCGACGAGGTCAGACGTAGCCAAGGCTTGAGGTCAGCGATGGTCTTGGCCGAGACGTCGTAGCGGTTGGTAGCCTGCCCGGGGTAGAGCTCTTCGTTGCGAGAGAAGCCCGTGTTGAGCACGTACTTGAACTTGTCGCTACCGCCGGCAAACTGGAGGTTGTGCTTGGTGAAGAGGCTACTCTTGTTGAGCACCAGGTCAAACCAGTCGGTATTAGGGTAGCGGTCGGGGTCCGAGCCGTCGTAGTACTTCTTAATGGCCTCGTCGCTGAAGGTGAAGGTTGTAAAGCCACTGTTTTTCTCCGCCAGCGTGTAGAGCTCAGCATACTTGCCAGAGTTTACCATCTCGGGCAGGTAGGTAGGGGTCTTGACCCCAACAGAGCCATCGTAGGTCACCTCGAGCTGTCCGCTCTTGGCCGTCTTGGTCGTCACCAGCACCACACCATAGGCTGCCTTGGCACCATAGATGGCAGCCGAGGAGGCGTCCTTGAGGAAGGAGATGTTCTCAATGTTGTTGGGGTTGATGGAGTTGAAGAAGTTGGCCGACACCTCTATACCATCGACGATATAGAGGGGGTTAGACGTCCCCAGGTTACCACGACCGCGGATGTTGAGCGAGATACCACCACCAGGGCGAGAGATGATCGTTACCCCAGGCACTGTCCCTTGTAGGGCTCCCATCACACTCGTGGTGGGACGTGTGGCGAGCTTCTTAGCATCGACAGAGGCCACGGCACCGGTGAGGTTCACCTTCTTTTGCGTACCATAACCCACTACGACGAGCTCCTCGAGCGACTGGCTGTCTTCGCGTAGGACGATGGTCATCGGAGTGCTAAGGGCAGGCGTGCGTAGCGTCTGCATCCCTACGAATGAGACCTCGAGCATAGCGCCCTCGGCTACCCCACTGATGGCAAACTTACCATCGATGTCCGTCGAGGCACCATTGGTCGTGCCCACTACGCGCACCGATACGCCGATGAGGGGTTCTTTCTTTTCGTCCGTTACTGTACCCGTTACACGGATCTGCCTCTGCGCCCACATAGGCATAGAGACAAGCAACATCATCAGAAGGAGCACGCTGTGGCGTACTCGGCTAGAGAGATAAAGTCTTCTCATGCTTCTCTAATTAGTTTGTTTTAATCTTTTGGAATACCGGGGGAGTTATCACATATTCCCCGCGTACAAAAGTATTAAATATCCAAGTAATGCCAAACACCCCATTGTAAAGTATAGTTATTCACTAATTGCAGTCCATATATCGTATATTATTAAACAAATAGAGACAGGGAAATTACGAACCCATCATACACCAGATTAACGCCCCACAGCGCGCTGGTTTCATCACCTTTTGTACACCAACTAGTCCCCCAAAGGGCTCTAAGTTAGAGCGCCTCGGGGCTCTAGGTTAGAGCCCTTGGGAGGGTCTACGGCCTCCCCATACCAGGGGTGAGCTCGGCCTCTCTCGGAGCCCCGACCAGTGCCTCGGGGTGCCCCGCCCGAGACGAGAGCCATAGAGTTAGTTATATTTGCTCCAGCAACAACCCCTCACATACGCCTTGTGACAAGATGACCACGCCACACGCTCACGGGCTCCGCCGAGGAGCCACCAGCCTAGCCACCCTACTGGGGTGTCTCTCGGCCCTGCACGCCCAGGGAGGGCGCCCCAATATCATCTTCATCCTGGCCGACGACCTCGGCTACGGAGACCTCGGGTGCTACGGACAGCAGCTCATCGCCACTCCGCATATCGATAGCCTCAGCCGGGCGGGTATGCGCATGACCGACTTCTACGCAGGGTGCTCGGTCTCGGCGCCCTCGCGCGCCTCGCTGCTGACGGGGTTACACACGGGGCACACCCATGTACGGGGCAACAAAGAGATCATGCCCGAGGGGCAGGCGCCCATGATAGAGACAGGGACGCTGGCCGAGGTGCTCCGAGCTCGGGGCTACCGCACAGGTATCTTCGGCAAATGGGGGCTGGGCTATCCAGGCTCGGGCGCTGAGCCAGAGGATCGGGGGTTCGACACCTTCTTTGGGTACAACTGCCAGCGCCAGTCGCACTCCCACTACCCCGAGCATCTCTACCAGGGGCGCGGGCGGGTCGAGCTACCGGGCAATGCCACAGAGCTACACACCTACGCCCCAGAGGCGATACACCGCGCGGGGCTGGAGTTTGTCCGCCAGTCGGCAGGGAGCGGGGAGCCGTTCCTAGCCATGCTGACCTACACCCTACCCCATGCCGAGCTCCGCGTCCCCCGCGACAGCCTCTACCTCGACTACGCTGAGCGCCTCACGCCCAAGGCTTGGCAGGCCTATGCGGGCTCGTCGTACGCCTCTGTGGACAACGCCCATGCGACCTTTGCCTCGATGGTCAGCCGCCTGGACAGCTACGTGGGGGAGGTGGTGGCGCTCGTTAGGGAGCTGGGCATAGAGGGCGAGACGCTCATCATCTTCACCAGCGACAACGGTGCCCATACCGAGGGCGGAGCAGACCCCGCCTACTTCCGAAGTAGTGGCCCTCTGCGGGGCACCAAGCGCGCCCTATACGAGGGCGGGATACGGGTACCTATGATTGCCAGCTGGCCAGGACACATCCCCCAGGGCGGGGAGGACGCCACGCCTACGGCCTTTTGGGATATCCTGCCCACGCTCTCGGATCTGACGGGTGAGACTAGGGGGCGCGATGGCGTCTCGCTACTGCCCATCCTCCTTGGGCAGGGGGCGCCACGAGGACTCCAGGAGCGGACGCTGTACTGGGAGTTTCACGAAGAGGGCGGACGTATGGCGCTACGCCAGGGGCGCTACAAGCTCATCGCCCAGGGGGTCGATAGTGGAGCGCCCACCTACGAGCTATACGACCTCTCGACAGACCTGGGCGAGGAGCACGACCTCTCGGGCCAATTGCCCGCCCTCAGAGGACAGCTCATCGAGACCCTATGGCGTATGCGCACCCCGAGCGAGCTCTTCCCCTTTGCCTTCGAGCGCCCGCCGAGATAGCCCCACCGCCACGCCACGCCTAGCGAGGGGGCGTGCGCCTAATTATCACTAACTTTGTCTAGTGATGAAAGCGATGTACCTCCTCCTGCTCACCTCTGCCCTAGTGCTACACCTCTTCGGTGGCTGTAAGCCCCCGGGGCGTACGGTGCGCTTGACCTCTGAGCATACAGCCCCTGCGCCCCCAGAGCATATCGACAACCCACGCCAGGCGCTGTCATATATGATACAGCACTACTGGGACCATATCAACCTCTCCGATACGACCCTGCTAGTGAGCCCCTCTATGCTCGAGGGGGTGGTGGCCGACTACCTGGGGCTGTTGGTCTCGGCCGAATCGCCCGAGGCTATTCGCCTGCGCATCCTATACCCCCTGGAGAGCGTCCCCACCAAGTTCGTCCCCAGGATGCTCGATATATATAGGCAGTACCTCTACGACCCAGGGGCTCCCCTAGAGAGCGAACGGGTCTTCGAGGTTGTACTCGACTGGGCGGTCAAGTCGCCTAAGGTGCCCGCTGGCTATCAGACGACGAGCGCAGAGCTCCTGCGCCTATTGCGCCTCAACCAAGAGGGGAGCCAGGCCACGGAGTTTGTCTATACCAGCCCAGAGGGTGGCAAGAGGCGCCTCTCGCGCGTGCTCGAGCCCTACACGGTGCTGATGTTCGGCACCTATGGGTGCCAGGTCTGCTCGGGCGTCTACAACCAGCTGACTAGCCACCCCGTGGTGCGCCAGCTCGGTCAGGACAAGAAGCTACGCCTGCTATATATATACGTGCAAGACGACCCCGAGCGCCCCCTGGAGCCACTCTCTACGGAGCTCGGCTGGGTAGAGACGGGTCGCGATAGCGAGGGGCAGATCACAGGCGTACCGCTATACGACATCAAGAGCGCCCCTACGCTCTACCTGCTGGACAAGCAAAAGGTCGTACTGCTCAAGAACCCTACCCTCCCTCTGCTCCTCTCTCGCCTAGAGCAAATCCCCTAACCCCTGCCGTGCCCCACGCGCCAAGACCAAGCGGGGCATCCCCCATCCCAACACAACAACACCCTATGACCTACATTCATCGCATAGCGCTCGCCCTCGCCCTCAGTGGGCTGAGCGCCCTCGCCCTCGGTGGTTGCTCCTCGGAGCGCAAGGCCTCCGCACCCAACCGCATCTCCACCACCATCGCGCCCGTGGCAGACCTCATCGAGCGCCTGGGCGGAGAGGAGCTCGAGGTGCACGTCCTCCTGCCCCAGGGCAATACGCCCGAGAGCTACGAGCCCACGCCCCAAGACCTCATAGCCCTGGGCGAGAGCACCAGCTACCTATATGTCGGCAACCTGGGCTTCGAGACCGCGTGGCTCGATCGCGTTGCCGAGCTATACCCCGACCTACGCCTGGTGCGCCTCGACGAGGGGCTAGAGCATAGCCTCTGCTCTTCGGATGGACACCACAGCTCGGGGCATATCCACGACCCCCACTATTGGATGAGCTTCGGAGGCATCAAGATTATGGCGCGCAACGTCGCCAGGGCACTCAAAGACGCCCAGCCCGAGCTCACCCACCGGGTAGACTCGGCTACCCGCGCCCTGGAGCACCAGCTAGACAGCCTGCTGGGCACCCGTAAGGAGGGAGACGGAGCCCCAGGGCAACAGCAGAGGGCGTTCGTCATCTACCACCCCTCGCTCTCGTACTATGCCGAGGAGACCGGCACCAGGCAACTCGTCATCGAGCAGGACGGCAAAGAGCCCTCGGCCGCTCAGATTAGCCAGCTCATCGACGAGGCCAAGAGGCTCGGGGTGCGCTACGTCTTCGTCCAGCAAGAGTTTAACCCGCGCCTGACCGAGAGCATCGCCAGAGAGATAGGCGCCGAGACCATAGTCATCCATCCCCTCAGTGGCGACTGGCTTACAGAGCTTGGCCGTATCCACCGCCTCCTCACTGGGGCATAACCCACCCACTCCGTATATGTCTACCCTACTTCGCATCGAGGAGGCGACCCTCGGCTATCCTGGCTCTGTCGTGCTGGGACAATTTAATTGGGAGGTACAGCGCGGTGAGCGCTGGGCCATCACCGGGCCCAATGGTGCGGGCAAGAGCACGCTGATGAAAACCCTCCTGGGCCTTATCCCCCTCTTGGGCGGACGCATGACCTACTTCTCCCCCACGGGCAACCCCATCGAGCGCCCCAGGATAGGTTACCTCCCGCAGATCAATCAAATAGACCGCGCCTTCCCCATCAGTGCAGGCGAGGTCGTAGACTCGGGGCTAGACAGCTGTGGCCTCAGGCACAAGCCCTGCCAGCATCGTGTGGCAGAGCTCCTAGAGGCCGTAGGGCTCAAGGATATGGAGCGCACACCCATCGGAGAGCTCAGTGGCGGACAGCTCCAGCGCATCCTGCTAGCTAGAGCCCTGGCGCCCCGCCCCGAGCTCCTCGTCCTGGACGAACCCACCAGCTTCCTCGACAAGGCCTACAAACAGCAGTTCGACGCCCTGCTGGAGCGCCTCGCCCCCGAGGATGCGACCATCCTGATGGTTACCCACGACTACAACGCCGACACCCTCGCTGGCTGGCAGACCCTCTCGGTAGGGCGCTGGTAAGGGCACTGGTAGATACCCCACCACAACCTGATATGAACAAGCTAATCATTGGCACGCGGGGCTCTCAGCTCGCCCTGGCGCAAGCCCGAGAGACCGAGACCCGCCTACGGGCACTGCATCCCGAGCTAGAGACCGAGCTGCGCATCATCAAGACGCAAGGCGACAGACGCCTAGACCTCGCCCTGGATGCCTCGGGCGACAAGGGACTTTTCACCAGCGAACTAGAGCGCGCCCTACTCTCGGGCGAGATAGACCTGGCGGTACACAGCCTCAAAGACCTCCCCGTAGAGCCCGCCCCCGGGACGAAGCTCTCGGCCATCCTCCCCCGAGAGGAGGGGGGCGATGCCCTCCTGGGGGCGAACCGTCTCTCGGAGCTCAGACGGGGGGCTGTCATCGGCACCAGCAGTCCGCGACGCGTCGCCCAGCTGAGGGCTCTACGTCCCGACCTAGACCTACGCCCCATACGCGGTAATGTCGAGACGCGCATCGGCAAGATGCACTTAGGCGAGTACGACGCCATCGTCATGGCGATAGCGGGCCTTAGGCGCCTAGGGCTCGAGGACGAGATCGCCGAGCGCCTCGACTACCACGTGATGACGCCCGCCCCAGGGCAGGCAGCCATCGCTCT
>JBGYQR010000119.1:0-5352 GCA_041839075.1 Porphyromonas sp. | reverse complement strand
TACTAGACCTCGGGCTACCCACACCCCCAAGACCCAGCAACAACCACCTGCCCATTGCCGAGCACCGTGCCACAAGAACAGACGTCATCATCGCAGAGCTCGTGGCAAGAAATACTCAAGAAACAGAGTTGTAGACAGATACAAGACCCAACGTATATATACGTATTGGGCTATGCCAGCCCCCCCGAGAGTGAGCCCGTGAAAAAGAAGTAAGCCAAGGCAACCCAACGATAGCCCAAGAGAGCTATCAAATTATCCCCCTTCTACGCTTTAGGTTAGAGCCCTTGAGGGCTCTAACCTAAAGCGTAGAAGGGCTCCAACTTAAAGCCCTCGAGCGCTCTAACCTAGAGCGTCCGAAGGCTATCTCTATCACCCTAGCAAGAGAGACAAGCGCACACTCGTATCGCAGGCCTCAAAAGCCCTCGCCAGCCTCCCCCAGGAGAGGGAGAGGTGTCGGTATTTTGAGTAAGTTTGCACCACGATGACAACAGACAACAAGACGCCCCACCCCTCCTATCTCGATGATCTCAACGAAGCTCAGCGAGAGGCTGTATGCTACAACGATGGCCCTGCCCTAGTGATCGCAGGCGCCGGTAGTGGCAAGACACGCGTGCTGGTCTATAAGCTCCTCCACCTCATCCACGAGGGGTATGACCCAGGTAGCCTCATGGCGCTCACCTTCACCAATAAGGCCGCCCGAGAGATGCGCCACCGCATCGAACTACTCGTGGGCAACGTCGCGCGGTATATCAAGATGGGTACCTTCCACTCCATCTTCCTCCGCCTACTTAGGCAGCATGCCGACAGGCTAGGCTTCACGCCCACCTTTACCGTCTATAATACAACGGACTGCAAGAGCAAGATCAAAGCTCTCATCAAACTCATGGCCCTAGACGACAATGTCTACCGACCAGGAGCCATGCTCAGCCGTATATCCAACGCCAAGAATCGGCTCATCACGCCCCAGGCCTACCGCAGTCAGCCCGAGTTGTACCAGGCTGATGCTCGGCATGACATCCCCCGCTTTGGAGAGCTATACACGCGCTATTGCCACGAACTACGGCAAAGCAACGCCATGGACTTTGACGACCTACTGCTGATGACCAACATACTCCTAAGAGACCACCCCGATGTGCTGGAGTATTGGCGTAGTCGCATTGAGTACCTCGTCATTGACGAGTACCAGGATACCAACTTTGCCCAGTACAATATCGCACGCATGTTGATGCAGGGACGCAAGGGTATCTTCGTGGTAGGAGACGATGCCCAGAGCATCTACGCCTTTCGTGGAGCCAACATCGACAACATACTTGGATTTGACAAGGCCTTTGCTGGCGCTCGCCTCTTCAAGTTAGAGCAAAACTATCGCTCGTCGCAAAATATCGTGCAAGTCGCCTCCCACCTCATCGCCCGCAACAAACGTCAGATACCCAAAGAGATATTCTCTCTCGGAGAGGTTGGCGAGCCCATCGCCGTACACGAGGAATACTCGGGCGACCTAGAGGCGAGCTGGGTGGCTCGAACCATCGAGACCATGTGTCTCACCAGGCGAGCAGACTACGACGACTTTGCCGTCCTGTATCGCACCAATGCTCAGAGTCGTACCCTAGAGCAGGTCTTCCGACGGAGCAACGTCCCCTTCCGCATTTGGGGCGGGCGCTCGTTTTTTGACCACAAGGAGATCATGGACGCGTTGGGATACTTCCGCCTGATGATCAATCCGATGGATGATGAGGCTCTGCTACGTATTATCAACTATCCCAAACGAGGTATCGGAGACACCACCATAGGCAAGGTGCGCCAGCGAGCCGCTGAGCTTGGGTTGTCGCTCTCGGAGGTCGTAGCCGATCCTCTAGCCCATGGCGTCGCTCTACAAAAGGCCACAGCAAGCAAGCTCGTAGCCTTTGCCGAGCTCATCCAAGAGATGAGAACGCGTCAAGCAGGCGAGCGAGACCTATACGCCCTAGCCAGCTGGGTCATCAAGCATAGTGGTATCTCGGCTGATCTGGCTCTCGACACCTCAAGCGAGGGGAGGACCAGGGTCGAGAATATCCAGGAGCTACTGGCCAGTATGGAGGAGTACACCAAGTCGTGCCTCGAGATCGAGCAAGAGCCCTCCCTCGAGCAATACCTCAGCGAGGTAGCTCTGATGACCGACCAAGACAAAAACAAAAACGAAGACAACCGCCCTCGAGTAACGCTGATGACGATACACGCCTCCAAGGGGCTCGAGTATCCGCATGTCTTTGTCGTCGGACTAGAGGAAAACCTCTTCCCCTCTGCGATGAGCCTAGAGGGCTCTGAGCTCGAGGAAGAGAGGCGTCTACTCTATGTCGCCATCACGAGAGCAGAGCGCACATGCCATATCAGCTACGCCCGAGAGCGCTTCCGAAATGGACGCACCGAGTTTGTACGCCCCAGCCGTTTCCTCTTTGAGCTACCTCTCGCACAGACCAGGCGCAACCCCGCCGCTATGCGTAGCCTCGGCCAAGCAGCCCCACTTAATGCTACTCTCGCTGAGCAATCTCCCCAGCCTCAGAGGGAGACTAGAGGAGATGTCCTACCCACCCAGCATATACGTACGAGCCGGCTACAAGCCGACGGGACTAGAGAGCCACAGAGACACGCCTCTGGCGACACTGACCTTCGGGTAGGTGACAAGGTTTTGCATAGCCGCTTTGGCCACGGGCGTATCGTTGCCCTCGAAAGCTCGGGAGACGACGCTAAGGCCATCGTTTACTTCGAGGACATTGGGCAGGAGAAACGCCTCTTGCTGCACTACGCACATCTCGTCAAGATCTCTTAGCAAGTCCCTTGGGACCCGTCTCTCGCTCTGTGGCAGAGGGGGTATGGTCGGCCTAATTCATCCGCTGGCCATACCTCCTGGCTAATCCATAGGTCATACCTCGGGGCTGAGCCCCAGGAGAAGTCAGGCTCAGGTATATAATATTTCTGAGCGAATAAACACATCCAGCAAAACAAACAAAGCAGAAAGCAACTTTATTTCATAATACCCAAACAAAGGGCTTGCATATTAGAAACCCACTGCCTAATTTAGCCGGAGGATAATCAATAAAAAGCTCTCCCGGAGCATCACTTAAATAGGTATTAGAATATGAAAGTCGGGTTATTTATTCCTTGCTATGTCAATGCCGTCTACCCCAATGTAGGGATAGCGACATACAAGCTCTTGACCTCTCTAGGTCTAGACGTGGACTACCCTCTCAACCAAACGTGTTGCGGTCAGCCCATGGCCAACGCTGGTTACCAATCCCAGGCCAAGAAACTAGCTCTGCGCTTTGAGGATCTCTTCAAGGGGTACGACGTGATTGTAGGTCCCTCGGCCAGTTGCGTGGCCTTCGTCAAGGAAAACTACGAAAACATCCTCCACGAGGAGCGACACCTATGCCGTACGCCAGGGGCTATTAGGGATGTCATCGAGTTTCTACACGACGATCTCAAGATCACGTCTCTCCCCTCGAAGTTTCCCCACAAGGTAAGCTTGCACAATAGCTGCCATGGAGTGAGAGAGCTTCACCTATCTACTCCATCGGAGCTTAACCTGCCTTACATGAACAAGATCCGCAACCTCCTCGAGCTAGTGCAAGGCATAGAGGTTGTCGAGCCCGAGCGCCTAGACGAATGCTGTGGCTTCGGTGGTATGTTTGCCATCGAGGAGCCAGAGGTATCGGCCTGTATGGGGCACGACAAAGTGCTGGCCCATATGAAAACAGGTGCCACCTACATCACCGGGAGCGATAGCAGCTGTCTGATGCACATGCAGGGCTCTATCGACAGAGAGCAGCTCCCCATCCAAACGATCCACGCAGTCGAAATCCTAGCAGCAAACCTATGAGCACTTCACATTCAATAGCCGCTGCCAAGTTTATGGCAGATATGGCTCGTGTCAAGTGGCACGACCAGGCCCTTTGGTTCGTACGTCAAAAGAGAGACAATATGAGCAAGGTCATCCCTGAGTGGGAAGACCTCCGCCAGCTGGCTCACGACATCAAGCGTTATAATGTAACGCACCTGGACACGTTGTTAGAGCAGTTTGAGCAAAACGCTACGCGCAACGGCGTCGTTGTGCACTGGGCAGCCGATGCCGAAGAGCACAACCGCATCGTGCATGAGCTACTGGCCAAGCACAATGTCAAGCGCCTAGTCAAGAGCAAATCGATGCTCACCGAAGAGTGCGAGCTCAACGAATACCTCCACGAGCGTGGTATCGACGTCATCGAGACTGACCTGGGCGAGCGTATCCTTCAGCTGATGGATGCCAAGCCTAGCCATATCGTGATGCCCGCTATCCACATCAAGCGTACAGAGGTCGGAGAGCTCTTTGAGGAAAAGATGGGCACCGAAAAAGGTAACTCTGATCCCACCTACCTCACCCATGCCGCTCGTGCCAACCTACGCGAGCACTTCATCAACGCTGACGCAGGGATGACTGGGGGCAACTTCGCCATTGCTGAGACAGGAGAGGTCGTAGTCTGCACCAACGAGGGGAATGCTGACATGGGTATGGCTTGTCAGAAGCTCAATATCTGTTCGTTTGGTATTGAGAAGGTTATCGAGAGCCTCGAGCAGCTGGCGGTATTTACGCGTCTACTGGCTCGCTCGGCTACTGGCCAGCCCTCTACGACCTACACCTCTAGCTTCCGCAAGCCACAGGAGGGCGGTGAGCTACACTTCATCATCGTAGACAATGGACGCTCGCAGATCATCGCAGACAAGGAGCACGACAAGATCCTCAACTGCATCCGCTGTGGCGCCTGTATGAATACCTGCCCTGTCTATCGCCGTACGGGAGGCTATACGTATAGCTACTTCATCCCTGGCCCTCTGGGTATCAACCTGGGGATGCTCAAGGATCCCAAGAAGTTTTCGGGTAACGTATCAGCCTGCTCGCTCTGTCTCTCTTGCTCTAATGTCTTCCCCGTCAAGATCGACCTGGGCGAGCAGATCTACCGCTGGAGACAGAAGCTAGACGGCTATGGCGTGGCCAATAAGGAGAAGAAAATGATGAGCAAGGGGATGAAGTTCCTAATGGAGCGTCCCGGGCTATTCAACACAGCGCTCAAGATGGCTCCTGTGGCCAACAACCTCCCCCGCTTCATGCTCTACAACAGCCTCAACGCTTGGGGCAAGCACCGCGAATTGCCCAAGTTTGCCAAGCAGAGCTTCAACGAGTGGTGGATCAAAAATCACAAGAAGTAGTCCCCCTATACAATACGAAAGACTATGTCAAAGACCAAGCAAAGGATACTAGACAATATCCGACAATATACCCACGAGCGCGTGGCTCATCCCGACATCAAGGCCTTCCGTGGTATCGAATACCCTGACAAG
>JBGYQR010000118.1:0-5579 GCA_041839075.1 Porphyromonas sp. | reverse complement strand
CGAGCGCCACCGCACGCTCGACAACATCGCCCTACGCCTACCCCGTCTAGTCAGCGGACGCCTGGGCGAAGCTCACCAGCGACAAGAGCGCCTGCGCGAGCGTCTCGGCCTAGCCAGCAGAGCCCTCGTCGCCCGCGAGCGTCAGGAGCTCTCGCGCTACACCACCCTCCTGGGCTATGTGCCCCAGCGCTACCTCTTCGGACAAGGCGAACGGCTACGTCAGCTCCAAGTACGTCTGCGTCCACAGGTCGCCCAGCACCTGCTGCGACACACCAAGCAGCTCGATGGCTACACACAGGCCATTCGCCTAGCCCACCCCGACAATATCCTGGCTCGGGGCTTTGCCGTTGTCTCGCTTGCGGATGGCTCTATCGTCACCGATGGGGCAAGGCTTCAAAAGGGGGATATCCTCAAGCTACGCCTGGGCAAGGCCTCGCCCGTCTCCGTCGAGGTCAAGTAACGCCACCGGGGAGGGCGCCTCAACCTGCACACAAGCAGGGTAGATGTGTAATTCGTCAAAAAGCGCTAACTTTGTAGCTCCACAGCAAGAACGTATTCTATGGCCAAAATACAAAAGACCAAGGTGCACATCATTGATGTCGCTCGCCAGCTCTTTGCCAAGCATGGCGTAGCAGCGACGACGATCAACGACATCGCTGACGCCTCGGGGCGTGGGCGCCGAACGCTGTACACCTACTTCAAAAACAAAGAAGAGATCTTCCACGCCGTCATCGAAGGGGAGCTCGAGTACATCAAACACGAGATCGAGATTGCCCGCAGGCTTAGTCTTCCACCCGAAGCCAAGCTCATCAACCTCATCTACGTACACCTCGAGGCCATGAAGACTATTGTCTTGAGGAATGGCTCGTTGCGTTCAGAGTTTTTTCGGGACATCTGGCTCGTCGAGAAAGCGAGGTTACCCCTAGACCAGTACGAGCAGAGTATTATCCTGGACATCCTCAACCTCGGGGTACAGCAGGGGATATTTGATGTGCCCCACCCCCCCACAATGGCCTACCTCCTGCACAACGCCCTCAAGGGGATGGAGGTACCCTATATCAGCGGGCACGTGCGCCAGCATAGCGACAGTGAGTATTCGCAGATACGAGACAACGTGATGCACCTCATCTTCAAGGGCATTCGTAAGGGGCCTTGGAAACCCAGTCGCGAGCATTAGCCTACAACGGGAGAGAGCAACGCCCCTCTTGCAAAGCAACAACAAACAGAACACTAACCATATTTATCAAAAAGGAAACAATGGGACTATTATCCAATAAGGTAGCCATCGTAACAGGCTCTGGCCGTGGCATCGGTCGTGCCATCGCCCTCAAGTATGCTCAAGAAGGAGCTGACGTAGTCATCACCGACCTGCGTGTTGATGAGAGTGTAGAGGCCTTCGTCCAGGAACTTCGCGCCCTCGGCGTGCGTGCCAAGGCCTATGCCTCGGACGCCTCTAAGTTTGACGCCGCTCACGAGCTCGTGAAGCAGGTAGTCGAAGACTTCGGCCGTATCGACGTCCTAGTCAACAACGCTGGTATCACCCGCGACGGACTGATGATGCGTATGACCGAAGAGCAGTGGGACCTCGTCATCAACGTCAATCTCAAGTCGGCCTTCAACATGATCCACGCCACTACGCCTGTGATGATGAAGCAGCGTAGCGGTAGCATCATCAACATGGCCTCTGTCGTGGGTGTATCGGGCAACGCTGGGCAGACCAACTACTCGGCTAGCAAGGCCGGTATGATCGGGCTAGCCAAGAGTATCGCCAAGGAGCTCGGCTCACGTGGCATCCGCGCCAACTCGATCGCTCCAGGCTTCATCATCACCGATATGACGCACGCCCTGAGCGAAGAGGTGCGCAAGGAGTGGGAGGCACAGATCCCCATGCGTCGTGGCGGTACCCCCGAGGATGTGGCCAATGCCGCTACCTTCCTGGCTAGCGATCTCGCCTCTTACGTTACGGGGCAGACCATCCACGTCTGTGGTGGGATGAACTGCTAATCCTCCCCCCATCGGCCTACCCCTCTCCATAGGCCTAATCAACCGCCCCGCCCCAAGGACTAATGCTCTTGGGGCGGGGCGATTGCTTTTCTCGGCCTGACCGAACCTTATAGATCCTTCGGCAAGAAGCCTTCGCGACCTAGGGCATCGATAATACCTCGCAACAACTTGTTATTCAAAAAGGATAGCCTATACCTATGTGTGCCCTCGATCTTTTGTAGCATCCCTTTGATCTCCAGCCCCTTTATCCTACCAGAAATCGTCGATTTGCTCTTCCCCTTGAATAAATACTCCAAGTCCGCATTCTGTATTATAGCCCTACGCTCCACAACCGCGCTAAGGATCTTATACTCTTCGGGAGTAATATGGTCGTGCTCTCTAGCAAAAGAGAGAGCCGGCTCAAGCACCCTCTCCTGGAGATAGGCATAGTCGCAGAGCCGGTCGATCTTCTCAATCTCCCCTTTAAGCCCGCCCAGTACATATTCGCACCAAGCCAGCATTCCCTCGTCTGCCCCCTCATCTGCGAGAGCAAGCTGGTTGTAATACCTCTCGCGGTCGTTGCAAAATATTGCGGTGGGATTGATGATACGCCCACCCCAAGACACATCAAAGCCATAGCGGAGCAATAGGGCATAGGTAAAGAGGCGTACCACTCGCCCATTACCATTGCCAAAGGGGTGTATCCAAACGAAACGGTGGTGAGCTATTGCGATCTTGAGCAGGTCAAACTGTCGAGACCTCTCCCCCTCAACAAAGGCATACAACTCGTCCATATAGGCCTCAATCACCTCAGGGGGAGGGGGGAGATGAGAGGCCCCTTTGATTTGACACTGATGGCTACGGTAACTCCCCGGGCAATGATCGCCCTCTCCTGTTGGGGGCGGGGTAAGCCCATCCATAAGCATTTGGTGTAGAGACAAAATGAAGTGCCTATTGATAGGTCGTTGTCTCTCCTTGATTGTTTCCTCTACATAGCCCATAGCCTTTTCGATATTCTCTATCTCGCGGATCTTCTCCTCAGGCGAACTGGCTCCATCCTGGCTAGCCAACTTGCTATCCATATACTCGGCTACCGTAGTGTTGTTGCCCTCTATACGAGCAGAGCCTATACTCTCTAGACGATGAAAGATATGCTTCAACTCAAGGAATAGAGCCATAGGTGTATCTCCCTCCAAACTCACACGCCGTATATGATCCAGCTCTATAATCAGCTCGACAAGCGTAGAGCCATAGGTAGGAGCTACGAGCCGTAGCTCTCGGGGAATAAATGTAGGTTCCATACGCTATTATTTTTAGCAGCAAAGATAATTTATTTCAGTCAGCCGAATAATCTTTTTCAGTTCACCTAATACAACAATCTATACATCAGCGTTATAAATGTCGTTTTGAAGAAGGATATTTTTCAGTCGAGCAAGAAATTATTTTTAGTGCGGGCGAATATTTTCTTCAGTTCACCCCAACAACAGGAGCCTCCCTCGTGCGCCTGCTAGAGCACTCCCCCACGCTAGGGGAGAGAGGTTGTCCGAGAGACACTATCTTTGTCGCAGTGACAAAATTAGCCCCACAGCCCCATGACGTCCAAGCGACACCTCCTCCCAATGGCTCTCGCGAGCCTCGCAGCAACCACTAACGCCGAGGGGCAAGAGCGCCCCAATGTGCTGATCATCTATGCAGACGACCTCGGATATGGCGACCTCGGATGCTATGGCGCCCAAGGGGTTAGCACGCCCCATATCGACAAGCTCGCAAAGCGTGGTCTACGCTTCACCAACGCCCATGCTATGGCGGCGACAAGTACGCCCTCGCGCTATGGTCTGCTGACGGGCCAATACGCCTGGCGTCGCCCTGGTACGGACGTTGCCGCTGGCGATGCGGCTATGATCATCAAGCCCGATCAGTTCACGATGGCGGACCTCTTCAAGGCGGCAGGCTACCGCACGGCCGCCTTAGGCAAATGGCACCTAGGCCTAGGAGAGGAGACGGGCAAGCAGGATTGGAACCGCCAGTTACCTCAAGGGCTCAGAGATCTAGGCTTCGACTACTCCTACATCATGGCGGCGACAGCCGATCGCGTACCGTGTATATTCATCGAGCAGGACTCCATCGCCAATCGCGATCCCGAGCACCCGATTGAGGTGAGCTACACAACCCCTTTTGCGGGAGAACCTCTGGGCAAGACCCACCCGGAGCTTCTGCAACTTCCCTCCAGCCACGGGCACGATATGGCGATCGTCAATGGTATTGGGCGCATTGGATACAGCCGTGGCGGGGGCAAAGCGCTGTGGCGCGACGAAGACATCGCCGACTCCATTACCCTCAAGGCGCAGAGGTTTATAGAGGCTTCGGCAGGCGAACCATTCTTCCTCTACTTCGCCACCAACGACGTGCACGTACCTCGCTTCCCACACCCACGCTTTAGGGGGAAGAGTTCGCTGGGGCTCCGCGGAGATGCCATCCTCCAGCTGGACTGGTGCGTGGGCGAACTCATGCAGACGCTCGAGCGCCTTGGCATCGCTGACAACACCCTCGTCATCCTCAGTAGCGACAATGGGGCTGTCCTCGATGACGGCTACGCCGAAGAGGCTTTCGAGCGCCTTGGCGACCACCAACCCTCGGGAGACCTACGGGGCAATAAGTACAGCGCTTTTGAGGGGGGTACGCGCGTGCCGATGATCGTCTCGTGGCCACAGGGGATACGTGCCCGAGGGACGAAGGCCACCCTATACAGCCAGGTAGACCTCATCGCCTCTCTAGCAGAAGTGCTGGGCATCCCCCTGCCTGAGCAAGCCGCTCCCGATAGCCGCCCCTTCGCTGGGGCATTACTCGGCCAGCCAGGTAGCCAGGCGTGCCCATGGCTGATCGAGCAAGCCGCCAACAAGACGCTCTCCCTACGCACCTCTCGGTGGAAATACATCGAGCCCTCAGACGGCCCCGCCATGATCCCCTGGGCTCCCAACATCGAAACGGGCTACGCGCCACACCCTCAGCTGTACGACCTACGCAACGACCCTGGCGAACGCCATAATGTTGCCTCCCGCTACCCCCACGTCGTAGCCCGACTAGCTCGCATCCTCGCCCAGGAGCGGGCGAAGCGCTAACGCCCCTCATCCGCCCCAAGAGCACTCCCCCTTTCGCCTCCGCCCTACACCCCTCAAGGGCTCTAGGTTAGATCGCCTCAGGGCTCTAACCTAGAGCACCCAAGGGCGTTAAAACACAGGGACGAAGTGGATGTAAGAGGATCCTCTAGCGCGTTGGTTCGTAGAGCTTCGATACCCCTGGCGTCACATCATGAAAGACACGAGGACGTGTCTGGTCGTAGCCCTCACTCCAGAAATTGGCAGCGGGTTGTGTATACTTGGACTTTACGCCTAGGATACCGAGTAGAGATTCTGCAAATGTATCCATCATAATGGGATAATCTGCCGAGGCTTTTACTCGGTCATACAAGCCAGGGGCTATACGTTGCAACTCCGGACTGACATACACAAAGAGAGGTATCTCGACCGACTCTGAAGTAAATGAGTGCAGTGCATAGGTGGGGTTGTTCGGGTCATCATAGAGCACCTGTCCATGAT
>JBGYQR010000117.1:0-9408 GCA_041839075.1 Porphyromonas sp. | reverse complement strand
GGGCTTGGAGGGCGTCCCAATGCCCCCTAGGTCGGAGCCCCCTAGGGCTCTAAGTTGGATCGTCTCGGGGCTTTAGGTTAGAGCGCTCTAGGGCTCTAAGTTAGATCGTCTTCGGGCTTTAGGTTAGAGCGCCTCGGGGCTCTAAGGCGGAGCGCTTTGGGGCATTAAGCAGAAGCCCTGGCGGAGGGAGAGGTGTAGGGGCGCTCTCTTTCTGCCAGGGAGGGCGTTGCCCCCAGGGTGTGGGCGTGAGGTAGGATGTCTCGCCTGGGGGCAACGGGCTTTTTATAAAAAGGAGAGCTAGAGC
The DNA here is from genome assembly GCA_041839075.1 of Porphyromonas sp. Classification (GTDB taxonomy): domain Bacteria; phylum Bacteroidota; class Bacteroidia; order Bacteroidales; family Porphyromonadaceae; genus Porphyromonas. The sequence continues at coordinate 9,104 of JBGYQR010000117.1, read as the reverse complement.
GGGGTGAGGCTAGCGCGAGAGGAGACTGTCCTCCAGGGGCTCTAGCGCCTGCCCCCGGAGATAGTCCCAAAGCGTGAGGCTACGTATCTGGTAGAGGTAATACCAATATAGGTGCATCTCGCGCAGGTACTTGGCGCGTGCGTCGTCCTTGGAGAGCTGGGCGTCGGCCAGGTCGAGGGTGTTGATCTTGCCGATCATAAAGCTCTCCACTGAGGTCTCGTAGCGCTTGGTGGCGATGTCGCTAGCCTCTCGGGCGATAAGGAGCTGAGAGGCTTGGTTGTTGTAGCGCTCGACCAGGATATATAGGTCCTGGCGAAAGTCCTGCTCCTCCTTCTCTAGCCGAGCTAGGGCTACCTGACGATTAGACTCAGCCACCCGCACCTTGCCCCGCCTCTTGCCCCAGTCGAGCAGAGGTAGGCTAATGCCCACCTGGATACTTTGGTTCTCGACCAGGGGGGTGTAGGCCGAGCGCATGTCTTCGCCTCGCCCGGTGTAGCCCACCGAGGCAAAGAGCTGTATGTCGCGCTGTGCCCCTTTGGCCAGGGCTACTCCGTAGTCGGCCTCGAGCTGCTCTCGGCGTACGCGCTTGGCAAAGGACCCGTTGAGCATCGCCCGCTCCAGCACCTCGCGGTACTCGAGCCTCGGGAGCTCTTTGGTCTCGGGCGTTAGGGGGTCGAGGTCTTCGCTCTCACCTAGGGCGAGGAATGAGCGCAGGCGAAACATCGCCGCCCTGAGAGCCGACTCCTCGCTGGTGAGGGACGAACCCGCCTTGAGGGACGAGAGGCGTAGCTGCAAGAGCTCGTTCTCTGAGATCTGCCCCATCTGTCGCCGAGCGGCCGCGATCTCGTAGATGCGATCCGCGTTGCGCTTGTTTTGCTGCGCGATTTGGAGGTTCTCCTTGGCCAGGAGAAGTTCAAAGAAATAGCTCACAGCCCGCATCGAGAGGCGTTCGCTCTCCTGGATATAGGTGGTGCGTGCCTCCTGGTAGCGTAGGGGCTCGATGCGCCTCTGCCAGCGTATCTCGTTGGTACCAAACAGGGGCTGGGAGTAGGTCAACCCTATCGGTACGCTGAGGTAGGACTTGCGCGCCCCCGGCGAGCCCAGCGGGTCGATATGCTGGAGCGAGGTGTGCACCGAGAGCTTACCCCCCGTGAGCCAGACGTTTTGCTCGATGGAGAGGCGTCCCTGCATCTGGAGGGATTTGTTGGGGACAAACTTATAGCTCCCGTCTTCGCTTTGGTATAGCGAGTAGCCTCGCTCGTAGCTCGGCAGGGTAATCTTGAGACCGACCTCGGGCAGGAGGTTGGCTCTATACGTGCGGTACTGCCAATAGGCCGAGCGCATCTCTCCGAGGGCTACAGCGGCCTCTACCGACTGGGCGCGCGCCAGCGTGATGGTCTCCTCGAGTGTGATGGAGCGGTGCTGGCCTCGGAGGCTGAGGGGAAGGAGGCAGACCAGGAGGGCAAATAGTGGTTTCATTGTCGTGGTGGATGTATGGAGGGCAAACGGCTACTAGACACAGGCGCTCTACTCGCCACGGAGCACCTCGCTGGGAGAGAGACGTACGGCACGATGCCCAGGGAGCCAGATGCCTAGGATGATCATCAGCATCATGAGCCCGAGGCTAATACCTAGTCCCATCAGGTAGCGCTCTAGGGAGAGGGGTTGCATCATAACCTCCAGCACTTCGTAGTGCCACAAGAGCCACATGGCGACCATCACCGGCAGAGCCGAGACGATGAGCAGGAGTGCCCCCTCGAGGTAGTACTGCCCCAGCACCCCGCGGGGTGTGTCGCCCAGGCTGAGGCGTAGCCCTATCTCTCGCCTGCGTTGTTGTGTGCGAAACCAAAAGATGCCCGCCATGCCCAGGATGATGTTGATGAGCAAAAAGCCAGCCAGCACCGATTGGTTCTTGACCTCGCGCCAGCTATCTCGTTGGAAGAGCGTGCGGACGTCGTCAAAGGGGGTAATGCTTTGCAGGTAGATATTGCCTAGGCGCAACTGCTCCTCCATGGCCTCTCTAAAGCGTCGGGGGACGTCGTAGTCCTCCTCGGGGTGGATGCGCACGGAGATCTCGGAGTGGAGTATAGAGCCGTGCGCCTCGTCGTCTTGTATCAGCGGGGTAATGTCTCTGGCCATAAAGCGGTTGTAGCGCCAGAAGTGGTCGTAGCGCACATCGCCTATGATGCCCCCTACTGTCAATGGCACTTCCCCTGTCTCGTCAAACGAGTAGCGTAGCTTTTGGCCGATGAGCGAGCGCTCCTGCCCCTCGCCCACGAGTAGCTTAGCCACCGACTGGCTGACCAGGATGTCGCCCGAGGAGAGGCACTGCTTCATCTCCTCACGCGTGTGGTAGGGGCTTGTATAGCCAAAGACATCGAGGAAAGAGGGCGTAATGAGACGATCCAATACGGACTTTACGATGATCGTATCGAGCATTAGCCCTTTGAAGCTATTGGCTCCGCAATGAGGCGTTGCATTCCAAGAGAGGGCAGAGGCCTCTACCATGGGAGCATTGACGATACGCTCATAGATATTGCGAAAGTCAGCCATCTTCTCCGCTCCACTTCGCTCCACATATAGGTTGCTGTTGGGAGAGATCTCTCCGAGCTTGATGAGGTAGGTATGCTCTGTATCAAAGCCTGTGGGCATGAAGTAGGTCTTCGCCGTGATGTAGAGGCTGTCGGCGATATACCACAAGACACCCAGGACGAGAGCGAGCTCGAGGACGAGGGGTAGGTTGCTCCGCCTTTCGTTGCGGATGATGGTGAGAATATGCTTGATCATAGCGGTGTTATCTAGCGCTGAGGGATGAGACAATGTCCCTGCGGGAGGCCACCCAGGCAGGCCATAGGGCAGAGAGGGCGTTGAGGATGAGGCAGACCAGGAGTGCTAGGACGAAGATGCGCGGGCTAAAGAGCTCCCCGAGGGCGATGGAGTTGTGCCCAAAGAGGTGGTAAAACGATTGGACCGAACCCTCCATAACGAGGTCCTGCACCAGGTGTATAGAGGCCATCGACAGCCCGAGCCCCAGCACGCCCCCGAGGGCTGTCTGCAGGAGGCTCTCCCACAGCACCTGGCGCATCAGATGTCCTCGCCCGGCACCGAAAGCTCGGCGCACCCCTAGCTCGGCTTGCCTGCGACGCATGCGCGAGGTCATCATACCCGATAGATTGATGGCGGGCACGAGCAGGAGGATCAGCAGGGGGAGTAGTTTCTTGCGCCAATAGGTTGCGGGGTCGGGGTCCTCGTTGGCCCACTGGTGGATGAACGTCTGTGTATGCGTGTCGGGCTGTCCACGCAAGAATAGCGTGTGCGTAGGGTGCGCGTTGTTGAAGGCCTCTACGCGATCCAGCACCTCCCGTCTGATGTCTTCGAAGTCGCTACGGCTCTTGGCTAGGATATAGGCGTTGTAGTCGCCCATGATGCCTCCCCAGCCGTCCTGTATCTCCTCGCTGGTCACAGGCATCCACATCTGTGAGTAGGCATACGAGGCGAGCATAGAGACCTCTTTGACTACGCCACAGATGATGTAGGGGACGAAGTCTACCAGCACCTCACGCCCGATGCAGTCGATCGTACCTAGCACCTCACGAGCCATGCGGTCGGTGATGACGATCTTGCGCGCCGAGGAGGCTACGTCCTCTCGGGTGTAGGGCTTGCCAGCGACGAACTCAAAGTCGAAGATCTGCCAAAAGCCCTCGTCCGTCAGCGCCTTGTCGTAGCTGGCCGTGGGCGTCTTCCCGGGGAGCGATACCGATCTAGGCTCGTCTACCTTGACGATGGCAACAGCTTCGGCAGAGGTGATGGGCTTGACGCACTGCTGCAGGACGTTGTAGGAGAGGAAGCCGTTGCTGATACGGTCGCCAATAGAGTCTTCTTTGAGGCGGATAGAGGAGTAGCGCATATACAGCGTGCGGTCCCTATTGACCTCGGGGCCAAAGGGGGCGTGCTGCACCTCGTGCGCCAGCACCAGGATCATCACTAGGCATATGGCTAATGCTGTACCCAGTATGGCGATGGCGCTCAAGAGGGGTGTCTCTCGCAGCAGATGCCAGGCCTGCTTGAAGTATAGCTTGATCATAACCTTGGAACTCTAGGGGTTACGAAATCTGACGGCCGTCGAGGAAGCGTATGGTGCGGCTCGTCTCTTCGGCTTTACTCTCGTCGTGCGTTACCATGACGATGGTGCGCTGATCCTCTCGGTTGAGCTGGTGGAGGAGCTCCATGATCTCTGCTCCCATCTTACTGTCGAGGTTGCCCGTGGGCTCGTCGGCCAGGATGATGGAGGGGTTGCCGATGATGGCGCGGGCTATGGCCACGCGCTGACACTGCCCGCCCGAGAGCTGGCTGGGGAAGTGCTTCATGCGGTGCGAGAGCCCCACGCGCTTGAGCACCTCCTCGGCGAGCTTGCGACGCTCAGAGGAGGAGACGTGGCGATACAGCAGGGGTAGCTCGACGTTGTCCAGCACGTTGAGCGAGGGGATGAGGTGGAAGCTCTGGAAGACGAAGCCCAGGTGCTGGTTACGAAAGCGTGCCAGCTCCCCGTCGCTCATCCCTGAGGTCTCGCGCCCAGCCAAGAGGATGCGCCCCGAGGTGGGCGAGTCGAGTAGACCCATGACGTTCAAGAGGGTCGATTTGCCACATCCCGAGGGCCCCATGACGGAGAGAAACTCGCCCTTGAGGACTTGGAGATTGACGTTCTCGAGTGCTTGGGTCTCGACTTCGCTGGTGCGGTAGATCTTATGTACGCGGTCTAGGATGATCATGGGTTCCATAATGTTGTCTTGCATTTTGAGGTGATGATGTATTGTCGTTTGTTTCTAGTCGTTGGTGGAGGGGTTGGGCTATTCGCTCCTTAGCGCATCTACGGGGGACTCTTTGGCCGCAAGGCGAGCGGGCAGGTAGGCGCTCAGGGCAACGATGATGGCGAGCACAACAAAGGTCAGTCCCTGCACGAAGGCAAAGCGCATCCAGAGGGTGTCGATCCAATAGGTCTCGGGAGCGGGCATCGTGCCATCCAGAGCCTCCAGCATCTGGTCGATGTGCTCGGTGTTGATGACCTGGGGCAATAGGTCGGCCTGGGCTATGAGCCAGCCCAGCAGCATAGCAGGCAGGGCGGCGAGCGTCAGCAGGGCGAGGGGCTCGAGCACCAGCTGGGCTTCGATGCGCCTAGTGCTACTGCCTAGGGCGCGCCTCAGACCAATCTCTCCCTTGCGCCTTTGGGTGCGAAACCACAGCACGCCGATGACGCCCAGGGCGATGCTTAGGCCGAAGAATAGGGCGATACCCTTCTGCATATATAGGCGCTGGGTAATGCCGTCGATACGCTCGGCGCCCTTGCGATGCTCGTCCATCGAGGTGAGCGGGCCAAAACGCTCCTCAAAGTCGGCACGATCGAAGGGCTCTGTTACCTTGATAATAAGGCGCCCGATGCCCCTGGATTCGTGTGGGTCTTTGAGGAAAAATACCCGCTCGGGGCGCCCATAGTCGTAGTCCTTGATACAGGGTATCACGTCCGTGACCTTGACCTTGTCGCCCCCCACGTTGATGAGCTGTCCGCGAGGGTCCACCACGCCTGGGAAGAAGAGCTCTGCGAGGTCTTGGCTGATGATAGCCGTGGGCTCGTCCATCGACATCCTGGCGACCTCCCCAGTGATACAGGAGCGTATATCCATGATATGGAAATAGGCCGTATCGCTGACGCGCTTGGCACGAGAGTAGACGACCTCTCCGTCGTCTTTGTCTAGGCTCTGCAAAGACATCCCGCCATCGTTGGGTAGGAGGTTGTAGTAGTTGGAGTGCATCGCATAGCGCACGCCAGGGGTCTGGCGTACCTCTCGTAGATATTGCTCTGGGGGGAGATCGCCCAGGGATCCATCTAGGCGTGGCACTACGATGTAGACACCGCGGGTATCGTACCCTGGGGCGAGGTGGTAGTTGAAGCTAAGATTGACGGCATAGTCGAGGATATAAGCCCCGATGACGAAGACGACGAGGAGCTCGACGAAGATCCACACATTGCGGTGGCGCATGGCCATGAGCTGGCGGAGGGTATGGCGTATCATATCTGTTCGCTTGGTTGATAAGTTGTTGATAACGACTTGGGGCTCTAGTCTATTTCTTGTCTCCTACGGCATCGTGTAGGGTGCTGACGACATCTCGCCGTAGCACCCCGAGTATAGGGGCAAAGCTGGCAAGCGTGTTGAGGACGAAGGCCACCAGCAGGGTGGTTAGGAATATCGGAACGTTCACGAGCATATCCCACGTAAAGCCCATCTCCAGCTCCTCGACGGCAGAGGTCGTGAGCCTTGAGAAATTGCTCTCCAGGAGCACTTCGCCCGAGAGGAGCACGACGGCGTAGGCGACGAGTAGGCCTACGAGGGCTCCGATGGCGGTGTAGACGAGGTTCTCAAGCATGACCTGCCCCATCAGGCGTATGTTGCTTGCCCCGAATGCTTTGCGTACACCTATCTCCGAGAGACGTCGCTCCATCATACTGCTGTTGAGCGCCGAGAGGTTGAGGGCAGGCACCAGCAGGAAGGTCAGGAGCAAGAGCCAGGCGTATAGAGCTCCGTCGTTGTCCTCGCCCAAGTTCCAACCGAAGGAGAAGAGCTGCTCGCTCGGGGACATGGGCGAACCCTTGAGGTCGATGCGATAATTGATGGACTGCTCCAGGTCTCTAACCCGTCGCTCGATCTCCTGGGTTAGCCCCTCCCTGCCCGCCTCCTTGGTGGGGCGTAGGGCAATGCTCATAGACCCCAATAGGGGCGTGTCGGAGTCGGTCAGTTCGTCCAGCTCGGGGTAGGAGGTGTAGGGCACCCAGAGATGTGCATAAGTCGTCTTGATAAAGCGTGAGACATTGCGCACAACGCCTACGACGGTATAGGTCTGGTTGGTCGTCGCCTCACGAAAAGAGCGCCCGACGGGCTCCTCGTCTCCAAAGAGCACCCGGCCTAGGCTCTCGCTGATAACCGCGCTACACATACCCGAGGCGAACTCCTCCTTGGTGAAGACACGCCCCGAGAGCACCTCGAAGCTATACATGCTCCAATAGCCATCGTCCACCCAGTCGGTCTCGACCTCGAGGGGTTGCTGCACCTTGTCGGTGGTGATCTGTACCCTAACCCTAATGCGCAGGTGGGTCGAGACGGCCTCGGCACTCTCTAGCGAGGAGCAGACCTGGCGGACAAACTCGGGACCAAAGGCTCCCGTGAGCGCCTTGTACTGGGTGGTGTCTTTGCTGGTGAGCTGCATGTACTGCAAGTAGAGCTGGCGGTCTCGATGGCGCTCGGGATAGACGTTGCCGATCTGTATGTGGAAGTATAGGGCGACGATCATGACCATGCACACCGAGAGGGCTGTGCCGGCGATGTAGATACTGCTGAAGAGCGGATTGTGCCGCATCAGCGTCCAGGCTTGTCGTAGGACTTTCATTGCGTTGAGGACTAGGCTATGATGATGAGTATTGGTACTGAGTGGGGCGGGCGATGGGCCCTGGAGGGGGCTCTACCTTAGAGGGCTTTGGGGCTTTAACCTAGAGCCCTCGGGCGCTCTAACTTAGAGCCCTTTGGGGGGTTAACTTAGAGCCCTTGGGCGCTCTAACCTAGAGCCCTTTTGGGGTTAAACCTAGAGCCCTTTGGGCGTTGGTCTAAGCCCTCCCCGGGGCGGATGTCTATGGGCAATTGTCGCGGTAGAGTCTAGGGGTTGGCCTCGCTACGCTCTACCCCGCTCAGCCGTTGAGCTGGGGTAGAGCACGAGGCGATACTAACTATTCAATCACGATGAGGGTGGTAGGTGGTGGGGGATTATTCACTGATGACGAGGCGCTCGCGGTCTTTGTAGTTGGTCATATCCGAGATGACCACCTCCTCTCCGGGCTCGAGGCCTGAGACGACCTCTACCCACTGGTAGTTGCTGTCCCCGAGGACAACCCGGCGCCGAAGCAGTTCGCCTCCCGAGCGGACGAAAAGGTCATAGGTGCCCTTGCCGTTGAAGTAAGGGCCGTTGGCAATACGCACGACGTCGGCACGGATGGCATTCATCACGTGCACATCGACCTTGAGCCCCGAGCGCAGACGTGGGTGGTCGTCGTGCGAGAGCTGTACGGTAAACTGGATGACGCCATTCTTGGACAGTGGGGTGAGGTTGCTCACGACGCCTTGTAGCTCTTCGTTGCCGAGGCGAACGATGGTCTTGCCCCCCACTGAGATACGGTCGCCATAGCTATCGGCTATCTCTGCATCAATGCGAAAGTGGGAGAGGTCGCTGAGGGTCGCCACCTGAGAGCCCGTGCTGACGGGTGCCCCGATCTGGTTGTTGATGAAGGTGAGCACACCCTTGCGGGGCGAACGTATCTGAGCGTCGTCGAGGATACGCTTCGTCTCGTCGAGGTTGCGGCGCAGGATGGCGAGCTCGAGCTGCATGACCTTGAGTTCGCTCTCGGAGACAGCCTTAGCACCATGTAGCTGCCGGGTGGCCTTCTCTTGCTCGAGGCGAGCCACGTCGTAGCGGAGCTGTACCTCGCGCACCTTGTCGGTGGTGCCTGCCCCTATGCTGTCTAGGTAACGCTCGTTGCGCACCTCGACAGCCATCTTGTCTAGCTGCATGGCTCCGACCTTGAGGCTCATCTCGCCTTCGGCGTGGGAGGTCGTGGCCTTGACGCGTGCCTGCTCGATGGTGTGCTCCTTCATCCTCACCTGGTCGAGAGCCTTGTGGTACTCGGTCTCAATGCTCTTGAGGTCGAGACCCAAGAGAGGTGTGCCGACATCGACAGAGTCGCCAGCACGCTGGTAGACCTCGACGATACGGCTTGTGATGGGGGCGATGATGATCTCCTCGAAGGCTGGGGCAACGCGTCCCGAGGCACCTATCGAGACCTCTATGGTGCCGACCTCGGCCAGGGATAGACGAATGTTGCTACTACTGATACTGGGGCGCATCGTCCAGATGCCTAGGGCGACGATGAGACCCAGGGCGAGGGCTCCTCCTCCGATCTTAGCCCAGCGTCTGAGGCGTTCGCGTCGGATCTGCTCTTTGGGTATGGCTCTATCCATAGTGGTATGTCTTGTACTGCTGCTTGACTGATGCTCTTTTGACGAGGG
>JBGYQR010000116.1:0-4240 GCA_041839075.1 Porphyromonas sp. | reverse complement strand
CTATGCTGGGGAATGGGCGGGCTCATGCGCCGTATGGGGTGGCTCCAGGCAGGAGACCTCAAGCTCACCTACTAGGGTAGCGAAGCCTGCCCCTAGGACTAGAGCCTAGTGCATATAGCTCTGCCCCCGCTAGTCGTCGTGCTTATGACAACTAGCGGGGGCAGAGCTATTAGACGAGGGAGCTAGCCAAGCTCCGTGTTGTCCCCTATAGTAGTCCCATTAGAGCCTCCTTGGCCGAGGGATTCTCCAGGACGTAGCGCGCTGCCAGCAAGGCCGAAACGATGTAGAGCGTAAGGTTGACCTCCTTGTAGCGACCACTGAGGATCTTCACAACCGTATAGCTGATCAGACCAAGAGCCATACCCTCAGCGATGTTGTAGGTCAGCACCATCGTCAGCATCGTAACGAAGCAGGGCAAGGCCTCAGACATATCCGAGAGGTCGATCTCTTGTATAGCTCCAAGCATGAAGACCCCTACCAGAACCAGTGCTCCCGTCGTAGCCGCCGAGGGGACGAGCAAGAAAAGCGGAGAGAGAAACAGCGCCAGCAAGAAGAGGCCTGCCGTCGTCAAAGCCGTAAGCCCCGTACGTCCTCCCTCGGCAATACCCGAGGCACTCTCGACAAAGGTCGTTACCGTCGAGGTACCGAGCACCGCCCCAACCGAGGTAGCCAAAGCATCCGCCATCATCGCCTTATTGACGTTTTTGACGTTGCCCTCGGCATCCATCATCTCTGTGTTGGTTGCCGCCCCGAGGAGTGTACCTACGGTGTTGAAGATGTCCATGAAGACTAGGGCAAAGATCGTCAGAGCCATATTCATATTCAGGAGTGCCCCGAAGTCAAACTGCAAGAACGTAGGCGATAGGCTCTGCGGAGCTGAGACAGGCAGGAAGTCATCCGGCACTGAGGTTACCCCCATCGGTATCCCAATAATCGTGCAGAAGATGATCCCGTAAAACAGGGCGCCTCTGACCTTCAGTACGATGAGTGCCCCACTAAGCAGGATGCCGATACAGGCCAATACCGACGAAGCGGTAAAGGCTCCCAGGCTCACAAAGGTGGCGGGATTGGAGACGATGAGGCCTGCATTCTTGAGTCCAATGAAGGCGATGAACATCCCAATACCCGCAGAGATAGCAAAGCGTAGGTTCTTGGGAATACACTTGACGATCTGCTCGCGGATATTAAACGCCGTCAGGAGGATGAAGATCACCCCCTCGACGAAGACGGCAGCCAGAGCAGCCTGCCAGCTATACCCCATCCCCGTTACTAGGGTAAAGGCAAAGAAGGCATTGATACCCATGCTAGGCGCCTGGGCAAAGGGGAGCTTGGCCATGAAGGCGATGAGCAGGGTACCAATAGCTGAGGCGAGAGCGGTAGCCGTAAATACTGCCCCCTTGTCCATACCCGTTACCGAGAGGATATCGGGATTGACAGCTAGGATATAGCTCATCGTTAGGAAGGTCGTCAGCCCCGCGACAAACTCTGTACGTAGCTTATGGCGACTAGGCTCGAAGCCCAGCATCTTGTATAGTGCGTTCATATACAATGTATCGAGCGTGTCTATGGGTTACTTGAACGTCCACTTGAGCGCCAGCGTAGGGATGGCATAGAAGCCACTGCCGGCGAAGTTGTTGCTCAGCTCTACCTCTGTACCTATGCTGAGGTTAAACTCGGGCGAGACGCCTCTTAGCTTGTTGAGGTTGAGCCACAGCTGTGGTTCGGCCAGGAAGACGTTAAATCGCTCCTGAGCCACAACGTCATAGTCTCTCCACAAGTCCGCAAAGCCCGTAAAGGAGAGTGCGCCACCAGCCAAGTGGGCGTACCAGGTAGCCGTCAGCTGAGCCGAGTGCTTGCCCCCAGCCTGCGAGAGGTATTTGTACATTGGGGTGATGCCAAAGCCCCACGAGAAGTCTGAGGCGTTGTAGGCATAGTTAGCTCCCACCAGGTAGGCATCGGGGATACTAAAGCCTTTGCCCACGCCCCCGTTGTACTCGAGATGGAGGGCGATGGGAGCCTTCCATAGGCGTATGTTGCGCGCGATCTCCCAATAGGCCAGCTGGACGCCCTTGCTCTGATAGTTCATGTCTACAAAGAAAAACGTATCCCCCCACTTATCAGGGCGAAACATCTCGACCGTCGTCGTGAGCGAAGGACGCATAGGCTGATCCTTGTCGTAGATGGTCTTGCCTAGGTCATAGTGCAACTGCACATTCTGTGCCTGTACCCCTTGGGTTACACCGAAGCCCACAGCCAGTATAGCTAGGGCAAGTAGATAAAAATGTCTCATACGATAGATGGATTATGTATTTGAGTGATTTCGACTATTTGCTTTTGTCCTGGTCTCCACTGGCTATTGTAGGCTTGCGGTCCTCGTCGTGCTCGGGCAATAGGAGGTTGAGGAGCACGGCGACGATGGCCGAGAGGCCAATACCAGAGAGCGAGAAGGTACCAATCTCCAAAGCTGCCCCTCCGATGCCCGTGGTGAGGGTAACGGAGATGATGACAACATTGCGGGGGCTAGAGAGATTGATCTTACTATTGAGCAGGCTAGAGATACCAGCCCCTGCGATCGTACCAAACAAGAGGAGCATAATCCCCCCGAGTACCGCCTGGTCTATGCTCCTGAGCAAGGCGCTCACCTTGCCAATCATAGCAAAGACGATACCCGCCACAGCTGCTATGCGGAAGACCACTGGGTCCGTAACCTTCGTCAGAGACATCGCCCCCGTTACCTCCGAGTAGGTCGTCACGGGAGGCGCTCCTATACCTGCGGCAAAAAGACAAGCAACACCATCGCCAAGCATCGTGCGATGCAAGCCTGGGGACTTGACAAAGTTCTTGCCCGTCACGTTATTGACGACATACACGTCCCCGATATGCTCTATCACAGGCGCGATGGCCACAGGGATCATAAACAGGATAGGTTGCCAGCTAAACTCCTCGGGTAGGATGAAGTTGGGCAGGGAAAACCAAGCCGCCTCTGCTACCGAGTGTAGATCGACCTCAAAAAAAGCAAGGTCGAGCAAATACCCTACGATGATACCACAGAAGATGGGGATGAGCTTTAGGATACCTCGGGCATAGAGCGTGATGACAATAGCCGTCGTGAGCGAACCTATGGCCAGTAGCCAATTGGTCTTGGCCATGCTGACAGCAGCACCAGAGAGGGAGAGCCCAATGAGCATGATGATAGGCCCAATGACCACAGGAGGGAAGAGGCGACTGATAAACTTGGTGCCAAACGCCTTGATAAGCCCCGACATAATCATATACACCAGGGCAACCCCGACGATACCAAATAGGGCGCCCCCAAGTCCATAGAGCTGTGTGGCGCTCTGTATTGGAGCGATAAAGGCAAAGCTACTGCCCAGGAAGATGGGTACCTGTCCCTTGGAGATGAGATGGAAGAGTAGCGTACCCACGCCCGCCGAGAAGAGTGCTGTGGCAGGATCTAGGCCGACCAGCAGTGGCACGAGTACAGTAGCCCCAAAGGCTACAAACAAGTACTGAACCCCTACGATCGTTTTGCGTAGGGGGGTGAGCTCTGTAATCTTATTCATAATGATATTGATTGACCTTATCCCAAGCATTGTGCCTGCGGATATGCAGCACAAATGTAGCAATTCTCCCCTATGAATATCCCCCCGAGGAGGCAACTCATTAGTTTCTAATGGCCTAAGCCTCGCTCCTGCTCCGAGCGCTAACCTCGCACACCCCTCGTCTCTAAGCTCGAGGACATAGGTGCTCTAGCCTCGCGCCCTAGATACCTCTCGATATACGGAGTCGTCCCTCTTGGGGAGCGTCTCCGAGGTGAGGCTAGCTCCCCCTCAAAAGTCCCCTAAGATAGACCGCCTAAGGGCTCCAACTTAAAGCCCTCAAGGGCTCTAACCTAAAGCGCCGAAGGGCTCTAACTTAGAGCGTCCAAGGGCTCTAACCTAAAGCGCCAAGGGGCTCTAAGTTGGAGCCCGCGAGAGGTCTAGTGTAGAGGCTCTCCAGGGGGTGAGTTAGTCCCCCCTGTCCCGGGAGGCTTACGAGCCCCTCCTCCCTCAGTCCAGGGGAATACAAATAGATAGGCGCCGACAAGCGGGGGCAGGGGCTATGGCAGTAATTGCTATCTTTGCACTCATTGACATCGCTGTATGAATAATATTAGAAACTTCTGCATCATAGCCCATATCGACCACGGCAAGAGTACCCTGGCCGATAGACTCCTAGAGACAACCCATACCGTATCTGG
>JBGYQR010000115.1:0-4210 GCA_041839075.1 Porphyromonas sp. | reverse complement strand
GAGATGGTCTTTTCTTCTGCTGCAACTGGGCGCACCAGGATGCGATCTGCGAGTGGCTTAATGTTCATACCTTATATATATTATTGTTTGGTTTGTCTCTGTATGCCTTCTCTAGAGCAAGCCCTATGCCAAGCCCTCAGCCTGCCAAGGTGGCAGACGCCCTCCGAGGTGGGCTGACAAAGATACACCGCCAGGGAGCCTCCCCGCTCGGGGGATAAGGCGCTCCCCATCCCGCCCCAGCTCATCTCCCCAAGTTAGGGTCTTGCCCCTCCTCAAAAGGCTCTAGGGTGAACTGTCAAAAGGCTCTAAGTTGAACCCCTCAAGGGCTCTAAGTTAGACCGCCGAGGGGCTCTAAGTTAGATCGCCAAAGGGCTCTAACCTAAAGCCCTCGGGAGGTTTAGGTTAGAGCCCTTTGGCGGTCTAACTAATCGGGTGGATTGGCTCTGAGAGCCTCCGAGCTCTAGCGCTGAGCGAGCTCGCGGTCGAGGAACATGATGGCGTGGCCATCAAGCAGACGAAGCTGCTCCACGAGGTGGCTAGCAGCAGCCTCCTCCTCTACCTGCTCACGGATGTACTTCCAGAAGAAGTCCTGTGAGGCCATATCCTTCTCTTCGGAGGCTACGCGCACAAGCGCCTCGATCTGAGCGGACACCTGCTGCTCGTGCTTGAGCGCTAGCTCGGCAATCTCAATGGGAGAGGCGAACTCGGTCGTGGGCGCTGGGATAGCCTGTATCTTGACCTCACCGCCACGCGTGATGATGTACTTCATCATATCGTGCGCGTGCTCCAGCTCCTCCTGGTACTGCTTGTAAAACCAGTGGGCGAAGCCATCGAGGCTCTTCTGTGCAAAGTGCACAGACATAGAGAGGTAAGTGTTGGCAGCGTACATCTCGAACTTGATCTGCTCGTTGATGGCGTCCTGCATTCGTTGAGTGAATACCATAATGCTTTGTAGTAATTATATTGTTGTGTCTGTAATGCTCGGCAGGGGAGAAGTGATAGGCCCTCTACCGAGCTGCTTTTGTAAACCATTAGGAAAACACCCGGGGACGTCTGATTGTTCACTTTATGGGTCAATTCCTCCGCACCCCTCGCCTCTACCCCCCCATGAGTAGGATCCTAGGGGCCAGCAGACAAAGGTGGGAGGCCAGCGGGGCTAGGTGCGACTTTTTGCTAACTTTGTGTAGAGATAAGCGATAGGACAAACAATACATATTCTTTATCACTATGAGCAAACCAAAGATTTTCCTTGCCTCTATATCCGGACTAGACAAGCCCGGTCTAACGGCTTCGCTAACCGCCATCCTGGCGCAGTACGATGCCTATATCCTCGACATCGGTCAGGCCGACATACACAGCAACGTCAATATCGGTATCCTCTTCCAAACCACCGAGGAGGCCTCGGGAGATATACTCAAAGACCTCCTTTTCAAGGGGTACGAACTGGGCGTCAAGATACGCTTCACCCCCATCGAAGAGGAGGAGTACTCGCACTGGGTAAGTCTCCAGGGCAAAAACCGCTATATCATCACCCTGGTGGCACGCAAGATAACGGCTCAGATGATCGCAGCCGTCACGGACATCAGCGCCAAGCAGGGGCTCAACATCGACGACATCAAGCGCTTGACGGGGCGCGTCTCACTCAAGGCAGAGGAGAACGGCCCTCTGGCGAGCGTGGAGTTTTCGATGCGCGGTACGCCACAAGACATCGATGCCCTCCAGCGTCGCTTCGTAGAGATCTCCTCCGAGCATAGCGTCGATATATCGTTCCAGCGCGAGAGCATGTACCGCCGTACGCGTAGGCTCATCTGCTTTGACATGGACTCGACCCTGATACAGACAGAGGTGATCGACGAGCTGGCCGAGCGCGCTGGCGTAGGCGACCAGGTACGAGAGATCACCGAGAGAGCCATGAGGGGCGAGATGGACTTCACCGAGAGCTTCCAGCAGCGCGTGGCTCTGCTCAAGGGGCTGGACGTATCGGTGATGCAAGAGATTGCCGACAACCTCCCCATCACCGAGGGCGTAGAGCGCCTGATGAAAACCCTCAAGCTCGTGGGCTTCAAGATCGCTATCCTCTCGGGGGGCTTCACATTCTTTGGCAACTATCTCAAAAACAAGTTCGGTATCGACTATGTCTATGCCAACGAACTCGAGGTGGAGCACGGCAAGCTCACCGGGCGCTACCTCGGCGACGTGGTAGACGGCAAGCGCAAGGCCGAGCTCCTACGCCTGCTCGCACAGGTAGAGGGCGTAGACCTCCAGCAGACGGTTGCCGTAGGGGATGGTGCCAACGACCTACCTATGCTCAGCCTGGCGGGGCTAGGCATTGCCTTTCATGCCAAGCCCAAGGTGCGCAAGAGTGCCGATCAAAACATCACGACCGTAGGGCTCGACGGCCTGCTATACTTCCTCGGCTACAAAGACTCGCTACTCGGCTAGCACAGAGGAGGCCTAGAGCCTCTCTCGTAGCCTATCCTCCACCTAATCCCCAGCAACGACAATGCTACACCACATCGTACTCTTTGCCCTTGAGGGCTTCGACAGCCCCGAGCACAAGGCCACCCATCTCGCCCAGGTCAAAGCAGCCCTCGAGGGGCTACCAGCCCTCATCCCCGCTCTAAGGGGGATGAGTGTAGAGCTCAACGAGAATGCCTCGGAGGCCTTCGACCTCGTCCTCTGTGCTCAGGTTGATAGCCTAGCCACCCTGCCCGACTATGCTGATCACCCCGAGCATCAGCGCCTAGTACGGGAGCTCATCAAGCCCTACCTCAAAGCCCGCGCCTGCGTAGACTATACGAGGTAGCTGTGAGTAAATCGAAGTAAAACGCTATTTTTGCAAAAAGTTTCAATCAAAAGTAAACCTATCGCAATGAACATTCTAAAGCGTTTGGCTGCGCTAGCTCTCGTAGCCACAGTGGCCACGAGTAGCCTACGGGCTCAGTTTGACGACCTCCGCTATCGCGTAGAGGCTGGCGTTACCGTATCCAAGATTAGTAATATCGGGATAGGATCGTCTCTAGTTGGGCTACGCCTCTCGGGGCAGGTGATGCTGCCGTTTGAGGACTCTAAGTTTGCCCTGCATACGGGGCTGACCCTCACCAACAAGGGCGAGAAGTCGGGATGGTACGACGGATCGAAGGCGGGCAAGTTCTCCCAGATGTACCTCCAGCTACCTGTGGAGCTGTCTTTCAGGACGGACATTAACGCCGACAATCGCGTCTTCCTCAGCGCGGGTCCCTATCTAGCCTATGGCCTTGCGGGAGAGGTTAATGGTCTCAAGCTCTTCGAGAAGGCCAGCAATGGCAAGACGCCCATGAGCCCCTTTGAGATGGGGCTGGGTATCAATGTGGCCTACGCCTACCGCATGCTCTACCTCAAGCTCGGCTACGAGATGAGCCTCACGGACGTTGTAGGCAAGCAGTCGATACTGCGCTCCGCTGTCGATGGCGGTACGCCCACCCATAACCTCGTCTACCTCACCCTCGGCGTCGAGCTCTAGCCAGCTGAGCTAGCGTATCAGCAGGGGGGACGCTCGAGGCATATATATACCAGTCTCGTCCCAGGAGTATGGCGAAGTCTTTCGCAGTACTTCTGAGACGAGACTGGTAGCGCTTTGGCCCTCCCCGTATGGCTAGGGCTATGGACCCATAGGGGAGCGTAGCAAGCCAGAGTACCCCTCCACCTGGTCGGTGCCACCTGGGGAGATATGAGCAAGAGCCCGATTGGATTTGACGCCGCTATACATCACCTCCTGCCCCTGCTGGCGATAGCTGGGTGAGAGGCAGGCGTGGGAGCTTTGGGCTTTTGTTGTATCTTTGCGAGTGTGAGCCAGTTCGCTTGTAGGGATTGGCCTATCTGATTTTATACATAACGATGATGATAAATATTACTTTCCCCGATGGGAATGTACGCCAGTATGAGGCTGGCGTGACGGGCTGGGATATCGCTGGTAGTATCAGTGGCCGCCTGCAACAAGAAGTACTAGCCGTAGGTGTCAATGACCAAGTCTGGGATCTCACCCGCCCCATAGAAGAGGATGCTAGCATCCGCCTATACAAATGGGAGGATGCCGAGGGACGCCACGCCTACTGGCACTCGAGCGCACACCTGATGGCAGAGGCTATCGAAGCGCTGTATCCAGGTACCAAGTTTGGCATCGGCCCAGCTATCGAGCATGGGTTCTACTACGATGTGGATCCAGGCGAGG
>JBGYQR010000114.1:0-8268 GCA_041839075.1 Porphyromonas sp. | reverse complement strand
GTAAGCGTATCCAACGGAGGCGTCAAGAGGTAGCAAAACGCCTTACGATCGCTCCGCCCCACACGCCCGCGGAGCTGATGAAGCTCCGAGAGCCCATAGCGATGGGCGTCGTTGATGATGATGGTATTGGCATTGGGTACGTCGATGCCGTTCTCTATAATGGTCGTGGCAATGAGGACATCGTAGTCGTGGCGTCCGAAGTCTATCAGGATGCGCTCGAGCTCTGCGGGGGTGAGCTGACCATGCCCTATGGCGATGCGTGCATCGGGTACCTCTCGCTGTACTAGGGCAGCTAGCTCGGCAATGTTTTGCACCCTATTGTGGATGAGGAAGACCTGCCCATTACGGCTCATCTCGAAGTTGATAGCCTCGGCAATCTGCTCCGCCGAGAAGACGGTACGTATCGTCTCAATCGGAATGCGGTTGGGCGGAGGCGTATTGATGTTGGAGAGGTCTCGAGCTCCCATGAGCGAGAACTGAAGCGTACGGGGAATGGGCGTAGCGCTCATCGTCAAGGTATCGACCTGGGTCTGGAGCTCTCGTAGCTTCTCCTTGGTCGAGACGCCAAACTTCTGCTCCTCATCGACGATGAGTAGTCCGAGGTCCTTAAACTTCACATCCTTGCTCGTCAGCCTGTGGGTGCCGATGATGATGTCTATCTGCCCCTCTCGGAGCTCCTGCAAGATACGCTTAGTCTCGGTGGCCGTCCGCCCACGAGAGAGATACTCGACCCGAACGGGGAAGCCCTCCAGCCTAGCTTGGAAGGTGCGGTAGTGCTGATAGGCCAGTACCGTCGTAGGTACCAGCACGGCTACCTGCTTGCTGTCGGAGGCCGCTTTGAAGGCCGCCCTAATGGCCACCTCCGTCTTACCAAAACCTACGTCCCCACATAGGAGGCGGTCCATCGGGTAGGGGCGCTCCATGTCCGCCTTGATGTCGGCTGTGGCCTTGAGCTGGTCTGGGGTAGGGTCGTAGGGGAAACTAGCCTCTAGCTCGTACTGCAAGTAGCTATCGGGGCTATAAGCAAAGCCCTCGGCCTCTCTGCGCTGGCTATACAGGCGTATGAGGCGACGCGCCATATCCTTGATCTGCGTCTTGGTCTTCTCTTTGAGGCGATGCCAAGCACCAGAGCCTAGACTGCTGAGCTTGACCCCTTCGGCGGACTCTTTTTGTCGGTAGGGCGAGAGCTTGTGCAGGCTGTGTAGCGAGACGTATATGCTGTCGCCCTTGTTGTACTCGATCTTGACCACCTCTTGCCGGCGGTCCCCCACGGTGATGGTGGCTAGTCCCCAAAACTTGCCCACCCCATGGTCAGAGTGCACCACCAGGTCTCCGGGGGAGAAGGTGTTGAGCTCTTTGAGCGAGAGCGTCGTCTTGCCCGAGCGCACCTTGTCGCTCTGGAGGCTGTACTTGTGATAACGGCCGAAGACCTGGTGCTCAGTCAGATAGACCTCGCGGTGCAGTTCGTCCACGAACCCCTCGTGTAGGGTAATGGCCAATCGCTCGGGAGGTATCAGCCCCTTGTGGTGCTCGCCGAGGATGGTGCACAGACGCTCGTAGGGCTCAGCCTGCCGAGCGCACACATAGACGGCGTAGTCCTCGGCATACCACTGGGCGATTTGCTGGGTGAGGCGCTCGTAGTCTTTGCCAAAGAGGGGTAGAGCCATCAGCCGTAGGCCGACCTGGGTCTCTACCCTCGAGCCTTGTAGCTCTACCAGGGTCAGCGCCTCGAGGCTCTCGCCTAGTCGGTCGGGGTGTGCCAGGAGGGCTTGTATCTCCGAGAGCTGGTCAAAGCCCTCTCCGTCGTGGATACGAGGCTCCTCGCTCCATACCCTAGCGATAGCCTCTCGCACATAGCTGAGCTGTCGGGTGTAGATGAGTGTCTCGGGGGGCATCAGCTCTAGGAGGGTGGCTCCCTCTTTGGAGCCCAGCCCAAGGTCAGGGACAATGGTCGCTCGGTCCATCGTCGCCACAGAGAGCTGGCTCTCTATCTCAAAGGAGCGGAGACTGTCTAGCTCATCGTCCCAAAAGTCCAGGCGGTAGGGGCGCTCGCTGGCGTAGGAGTATATGTCGAATATACTCCCTCTAACGGCAAACTGCCCCGGCTCGTAGACATAATCGACCCGCTCGTAACCCCACTCTAGGAGGCGGTCTATAAGGCTCCGTCGCTCTATCTGCGCCCCCCGGTGCAGGATGAAGTGCTCGGAGCGCATGTCTTGCTCCCCGACGACCAGCTCGGCCAGTGCCTCGGGATAGGTAACGATGATGGGTAGTGGTTCGTGGGCGCTTTGGGCGGTCATCAGGGCACTCAGCACCATAGACCGGCTTAGCGACTGAGCTGCATCGCGATGGCCATAGCGTATGGCTCTGCGGTAGGCCGAGGGGAAGAGCATCACACGCCCCTCTCCGAGGAGTTGCTCGAGGTCTGAGTAGAGGTAGCCCGCCTCGTCTAGGTCGTCCATGACACAGACCAGGGGATGCTCACGCCCGAGGGCAACAGCTACGATGGCTACCCCCGAGGCTTGCACCCCCGAGACGGATATACGACGTGCCTGCCCTAGGGCAAACTCTAGGGGCGGGGATTGTCTAGTGATGAGGTCATTGATCGTCTTAGTCGTCATCGTCGTCTTGTGTCGGTTGGCAGGGAGGCTACTTGGGGAGGCCTCTGTCCCTGGGGGCTAGCGTCGTAGGCGCTGGGAGTGGTCGTAGAGGCGCTGGCGCTCTTCTTCGCTGAGGCTGGTATAGCCACTATGCTTGATCTTGTGGAGGATGTCATCAATCCCCTCTGTGGGCGGACGGCCAGTCTCCGTGCTCCTACGGCTATCGCCCAGGTCTCGGAGCCTCGTGGAGCATCGCCTCCAAAGCCTCAGCAGAGGAGCGGTGAGGTCGTGCCCGGTGCTGAAGCGATAGCCCCATACGAGCCCCATCGTCGTACCGCCCAGGTGCGCGAGCAGTCCCCCTATATTGTCTCCACGCCATAGGATCTCAAGGGTCATCAGGGCGATGAGTAGCCACACCAGGCGCACCTGACCTAGGCCCCACAGCTGTACCTTGAGCTCGGGATGGTCGCCGACCATACCCCAGACGAGGGCGTATATACCGGCCGACATCCCCAGCATCGGCAGAGCTGGTAGGTAGAGGTCTAGGGCGACCAGGAGCTGATAGCCTAGGCTATATCCTAGAGCTCCCGCCAGGGCGCCCATGAGCAAGAGGGCGACGAAGCGCTCCGGGTTGTACGACCTGACAAAAGCTCTGCCCACCAGGTAGAGCATCAGCATATTGGTCGCTAGATGCAGGACGTCGTGGTGTAGCCACATATAGGTGAGTAGCCCCCACGGCTGGCGCGAGAGTAGATAGCCACTGGGGTAGGTAGCCAGCTGGTATATGAGCGGGCGGTCGAGCCATCCTAGTCCGTCGAGCACCGCCCCCAGGAGCCATACGCCTAGGGAAGAGAGGGTGACGATATAGATCAGTCGCTCGATGACATTGGCTGCTCGCCAGATCCTCACCAGGTGAGCCAGCGGGGCGTTAGTTGTACGGCCCATCGATGACACCTTTTTTGCGCCAGAGCAGGATGAGCACGATCCCCCCGAGCATTCCCCCCAGGTGGGCAAAGTGCGCTACACTATCGCCAAGCCCAGGCTTGATGCCGTAGAATAGCTCCACGAGTCCGTAGAGGACAACGAAGTACTTGGCCTTGATGGGCACAGGGACAAACATCAGAAACAGAGGGGTGTTGGGAAACAGCATCCCGAAGGCCAGTAGGAGGCCAAAGACCGATCCCGAGGCGCCGATGGTGGTGTGCAGCGATAGCCACTGACCGATGGTTAGCAGCTGTGTCTGTCCGTATTCGTTGGCTACACTGATGACTTGGTTCGTATAGCCCAGCAGGGGCGATAGCTCCACGTGCCAGACCACCTGTTGCACCAGGGCTGCCGATAGTCCCGTAAGGAGGTAGTAGATGATATAGCGCCTTCCGCCCCAGTAGCGCTCTATGGTGCTGCCAAACATCCACACGGAGAACATATTGAAAAATAGGTGCGACAGCCCCCCCTCGCTATGTAGGAAGATATACGTCAGTAGCTGATAGGGGGCGAAGCTATCCGACAGCACATAGTGCATCCCTAGGTGCTCCGTCAGGTCATAGCCAAACCGAGGGAGTACCTGCTGGGCAACCCAAAACAAGGCTGTGATGATGATGATGCGGAGCGTAACCGGTGGAGCAAAGCGCTCCAGCGATGAGGGGGGGAAGGTGTTATTGATCATACGTTGTCGTCTGTATTTGTGGTGATGCCCACAGCCCACGGCTTGGGCTGTGAGGCTACTTGATCTCTACGTGCAACAGGTGCCGACCAGCTAGATACCCATCGAGGCTCTGCCCGATACGACAAGGGCCGACACCCGCCGGAGTGCCCGTGAAGAGAATATCGCCCATCTTGAGCGTGTGCTGCTGGCTCACGTAGGCAATCAGGCGATCGATGGAGTGTATCATCTCTGAGCTGAGGGCACGTTGCCTGGTCTCTCCATCGACATCGAGCCGTAGCTCTATGGGGGAGGCGGGATAGCCTAGCTCCGCCTTATCGACCCACTGGCCGATGGCAGCAGCGTTGTCGAAGGCCTTGCTCTCTGTCCAAGGTAGCCCCGAGGCTATGGCGTCCCTTTGCAGATCACGAGCCGTAAAGTCGATGCCGATGCTGAGCTTGCTATAATAGCGGTGTGCAAAGCGCTCGGCAATGCACTTGCCCACTCGGTCGATCTGTACGACAATCTCCGCTTCGTAGTCGATCTGGCTGCTCCACTCTGGCAGGAAAAACGGCATCTGAGGCCTCAGTACCGAGTCGCCTTTGTGAAAGATGATGGGCCTCTGCTCCTGAGGGCAGAGCTCTACCCCTCCGATGAGCGGAGGTAGCTCCTCGGTGTGGGTGCGGTAGTTGAGCCCAACGGCTAGGATCTTCATCTATGATATATCTAGGATGGTCGCGCTGATGGTAGCGATGGCATAGGGAGGGGGCGCGCTTAGTCCTCCATAAAGTTGGGGCGATGCATACGAGAGGGGCTACCCGACGAGACGCCCTCCACCTGCCTCATACGCGTGAAGATAAGGGCCAGGTGCGCATACATGGAGGTGTTTTGCACGACCACGTGCTCTGGCACTCGGATGCGCACGGGGGTAAAGTTCCATATCGCCCTAAAACCGATCTCCGAGAGGCGGTCTGCCATGGGCTGAGCCTGCTTGGTAGGCACCGTGAGGATGGCGATGCTCACATCATCGGCGATCATGCGCTCCTCTAGCTGGCTCACATCATAGACGGGCATCTCCGCCACGTGGGTACCGACGAGGTCGGGGTTAATGTCAAAGCCTGCGACAATGTCTAGACCAAACTGGCGCAACCCCCTATCGGCCAGGAGCGCTCCGCCCAGGCTCCCCACCCCGACGATACAAGCGCGGTGCGTCTCAGTAAAACCGAGAAACTCCTCCAGCACCGAGATCAGCATCTGCGACTGGTAGCCAACCCTGGTGCGCCCCTGCAAATCGACATAGGAGAGGTCTTTGGCCACGAGCGAGGGCTCGACGCCTACACCCCTGGCTATATTGGTCGAGGACACCTGGCGCTCGCCACCTGCATAGGCCAGCTTGACGAAGGCAAGATACCACGGCAAGCGACGCAACGTTGGCTCAGGTATTCCTCTACTTCCCGTGCTGGCTCCGCTTGCGAGCTTGGGGTCTTTGCCCTCGGGGTTGTTGCCCTTACGATTGGTCGTCATATTATGATGGTGTTGTATCTATTATGCACTACGCGGGGGAGGTTGCTTGCTCCTATCGGGCCCAACCTCCTATTCGTTTACACAAATATATCTACTTCTCTCCAATAAGGGAAAAGTATCTCCAATTGTTCATTGCTCTCCACTCGGGCGACTACGCCCCACGGGCAGGCGCTCCCACAGCACGCGGGGCACCAGGCGCCACAGCCCCACCAAGAGACGATAGCGTATGTCGATGATGCGCACACGCTTGCGAAGCTCGATGCTGCGTACCATATCCCGCACGACCTCCTCAACGCTCATCAGCATCGGGTACGAGGTATTGCCCAGTAGGGCTGTCTCTACAAAGCCAGGGCGGAGGTCGGTGATATGCACCTGGCGAAGCTCCCGAATGGCACAGAGCTGTCTGAGGCATTGCAGGTAAGTGCTCTGATAAGCCTTGCTGGCCGAGTAGGCTGGGGCAATACCCAGCCCGCGCGTGCCAGCGACCGAACTGATAGCGACGATATGCCCCCGCCCCATCTCGGCAAAGTAGGCAAACATATAGTCCACCAGCCGGGTAAAGCCCATGACGTTTACCCGACAGGTCGCCTCCTCTATCTCCGAGGCGAGTGCTTGGTTTTGACTGCCGATGCCTGAGCTATGGATGTAGACCTCGACCCCGCCAAGCTCCGAGATGAGCGCCCCGAGCTCCTCGAGGGCGTCTGCCCGAGTAACGTCGATACAGCGGTAATAGACCCGCTCGGGCGCTAACGCCTGCAAGGCTTGTAGCTCTGCCTCCGAGCGAGCCACTACACCTACTCGGTAGCCCTGGGAGATATAGTGCTCGGCTAGTCCTCTGCCTATCCCAGAGCTGGCGCCGACGATGAGTATGCGCCTGGGCTGGGGGGCGGTGTCTATGGGGTTGTGGTGTGGCATATACCTAGGGGGGCTATATGTGATTGGCCTTATGCTCTTGCAAGCAGAATCCCATGGCTCTGAGCGCCTCTCGCTCCTCGGAGCTCCCGCCGATGATGGTGTAGGCGCTCATCTCTCGAGGGTAAGAGTAGGTCTTGCGCATCGTCTCGAAGGGTACCTCACCCGAGCGTAGGAGCCTATCGGTAGCCTCGGGAGAGTAGGTGTGTAGCATCGCCCGTCTGAGGCGCTCTTCGGGAGCATAGAGCTCTAGGTCGATGAGCGGGTGGGTGGGCTTTGGTAGCTCCTCAGGCTCTAGGATACGCCTGCTGGCTCCGAGCCCTAGGTAGTCGCTGATGGCCAAGAGCGCCATCCTGGCTCCCCGATGCTTGCCGTCGGCCGAGAAGCCCGCTATATGAGGTGTGGCCACGGAGGCGAGGGCCAGTAGCTCGGCCGAGATCGAGGGCTCCCCCTCCCAGCAGTCGATGACCAGGTGCGACAAGTGCCCCGAGCGTCGCCCCTCTATCAGGGCGGGGGTATGGGTAACGCCCCCACGACAGGCGTTGATGAGGATAGCGCCCGCTCGGCATCGTGCCACAAAGGCCTCATCGACCATCCCGATGGTGGCATGGTGTCCCTCTCTAGTCAAGGGGACATGGAGCGTAATGATGTCGCTCGCTTGCTGTATCTCTTCGAGGGAGACGAAGCCCTCTGGCCCCTCTCGCTCTGCCCTCGGAGGGTCGCATAGTAGGGTACGCATCCCCATGGCAGAGGCGAGCCTCAGCACCTCTCGGCCGACACAGCCCACCCCTACGATACCGAGCGTCTTCCCCTGGAGGGCAAACCCCTCTCGGAGCGAGAGCGCCGAGAGCGAGGCGAGCACCCACTGAGCGACAGCCGTGGCGTTGCACCCCTTGGCGTTGGCATAGCCTATGCCCACGCTGTCACAATAGGCGGTGTCGATATGATCTATACCAGCTGTGGCGGTAGAGACAAAGCGCACGCTACTGCCCTCGAGCAGAGGCGCTCCACAGCGCGTGATACTACGCACCAAGAGGGCATCGGCACCCGCTATACGCTCGGGAGAGAAATCCTCGTTGTCTACATACTCCACCTGGGCATACCGCTCCACCATGCCACGCATATAGGGGATGGAGCTCTCTACAACTATTTTGGTCATGCTTGCATCTTGCTTTGTCAGGATCCACGAGATGCGGTTGGGGTGATGTTTTTCGCCCACGCTCTAGTGGTATCTATCTTTGAGCTCAGCCAAAAGTATGCAAATAATCGGTACCCTGCTCCGAGACGATACGCCCCACCTCTGCCATATAGGGGCAGGGTAGCCCTCGGCACAGCCTCTCGGACACCCCTAGGCTCTTGCCCCCGGGGAGGGGTGTCTCTCAGCCCCCAAAAGGGCTCCGCCTTAGACCGCCAAAGGGCTCTAAGTTAGAGCGCCTCGGGGCTTTAGGTTAGAGCCCTCCGGGGCTTTAACTTAACGCGAATTCGACGTAAGAAGATATATTCTTTCAAGAATTAAGTCTATGTATATCAGTCCATTTGTTGTTTCCTAACCATTATAATAAATGCTAATAGGTGACGGTTTATAAGTTC
>JBGYQR010000113.1:0-6034 GCA_041839075.1 Porphyromonas sp. | reverse complement strand
GTCTCTGTCGTCGCCGCTTCTGGGCAGGAGAGATGACACCCGATAAACTGTCGGCCTATCAGACGCTCTACGAGTGCCTCTCTACGGTGGCTAGGCTGATGGCTCCTATCGCGCCATTCTACGCCGATCGTCTGTGGCGAGACCTAGTGGGGGCTGATCAGTCGGTACACCTGGCGGACTACCCAAGCAGTAACGAGGCCTATATCAATACCACCCTAGAGGCCAGTATGAGTATGGCACAGAGCATCTGCTCTATGGTGCTGGCTCTGCGCCGCAAGGTCAATCTCAAGGTGCGTCAGCCTCTACAAACCCTGATGATCCCCGTCCTAGATGAGTGCCAGCGCGCTGTCATAGAGCCTGTGTCAGACCTCATACTTAGCGAGATCAATGTCAAGGAGCTTCGCTTCGTTGGAGATGGAGAGGGGGCACTGGTAAAGCGCATCAAGCTAGACTTCAAGCGCCTGGGCCCTCGCTATGGTAAGATAATGAAGGCGATAGCAGCGTTGGCTCCCCAGCTGACGCAAGAGCAGATTCACGAGCTAGAGCATACAGGCAAGCTGCAGATCGAGGTCGAGCAGACCCCCGTGATATTGGAGCGCGAGGATGTGGAGATCTATTCGGAAGATATTCCTGGCTGGTTGGTGGCTAACGAAGGGGCGCTTACCGTTGCCCTGGACATTACCGTAACCGAGGAGTTGAGAAGAGAAGGGCTTAGCAGAGAGCTCATTAACCGCATTCAGAATCTCCGTAAGCAGTCGGGGCTAGAAGTGAGCGACAAGATCGCCCTCGTGATGGAGGAGCATGCCGAGCTCGGAGACACCCTCCAGGTGCATAGAGAGCATATCATGAGGGAGGTACAGGCTGTGCGTCTAGAGCTAGGTCTACCCGCGGAGGCAGAGGCGCACGAGCTAGATATGGATGGCTTCGTTGTCAAGGTTACTATCGCCAAGGCTTAGCGCTGAGCTATGCCTAATATGATATACTACCCTATTCTATAACCCCTTAGTAAAGAATATGAGCACAGAAAAAGTATCTTACAGCGATGAGGAGCTCCAAGAGTTTAAGGCCCTCATCCTAGAGAAGCTAGAGCAGGCAACCAAAGAGTACGAGGAGTTGCGTAGCAACGCGCTCTCTAGTGGTAATGATACGTCGGACACCTCTCCGACATTCAAAAACCTCCAGGAGAGTGCAGCCAACCTCGCTCGCATGGAAAACGGACGTATGGCCGAGCGGCTACTGAAGTTTATCCAGGGGCTACAAGGTGCGCTACTGCGTATCGAGAATGGTACCTATGGGGTCTGCCGTGTAACGGGCAAGCTCATCCCCAAGGAGCGCCTCAGGGCTGTACCTCACACCACATTAAGCATTGAAGCTAAACTTGGAGAGAAAAAATAGTACAACCACACCATCACAGGGACGACAGGGGGGCTACTACTGGCTACCCCTGCTCGTCCTTGGGCTTTTGCTCATTGACCAGGTCGTCAAGGTTTGGATCAAAACGACGATGACTATTGGTCAGGAGCACTATATCACATCGTGGTTTCGCATTGCTTTTATCGAGAACGAGGGGATGGCCTTTGGGCTGACTCTCGGCAGTAAGCTATTCCTCACCCTCTTTCGTATCGTGGCGATGGGAGGGCTAGGCTACTACCTCTATCGCCTTGCTCGGCAGAGGGCGTATTCGATGGGCTTCCTCTCCTGCCTAGCACTCGTGTTGGCAGGAGGACTTGGCAACATTATTGACTGTGTGGCCTATGGGCAGATCTTCACGGAGAGTACGCGCACGGAGGTCGCAGAGCTGGTGGCCTGGGGGCAGGGGTACGAGCGACTTTTCTACGGGCACGTAGTCGATATGCTCTACTTCCCTATGATAGAGGGGACGCTCCCTGATTGGTTACCCATTTGGGGAGGGGAAGAGTTCGTTTTCTTCCGCCCTGTGTTTAATCTCGCGGACTCCTATATCTCCGTAGCAGTGGTGTTGCTTTTCCTTCTATACCCCCGTACCCTAATGCAGGTGCTCGAGGGAGACAAGGCTTCGGGCGATACGCCTAGTAACGCCTCGAAATAGCTAGGGACAAGAAGATATTCCTCTCCAACGTATATCTCTCCAACAAGCTCATCTGCCACCAGTCTATGAATGCCCGCTGTCGTCTCGCTCGTGTCCCTGCCCTACTGGTAAGCCTTGTCATGCTTACCATTGGGTATGGTTGCTCTCGTCAAGGGTGGGAGCAGATACCAATCAAGGAGGTGCGTCGCATCCTACCCGAGTACACCTTGCTGGCGGTAAGTCTCGACCAGCGCAATGTCCCAGATAGCCAAAGGCGTGCTGCCTACGAAGGCTTTTTGATGGAGCAGGGCTATACGCTCGAAGACTGGGATAGCTCAATGGCTTGGTATGCTCGCAACGAATTGATGCTCCTCCACGACATCTATCGTACGACGGCCGATAGCATGGAGCGTATGCAAACCTCTCTACAAACACGCCTTGACGCAGTCGTACAGAGAGAGACCTATCTAGCTAATCGCCACATGGGGCAGATCGACTCTGTCAATCTGCTCTCTATTGGTACTCGCTTTTACAGAGCGGGAGAGGAGATCAAGGTTGATTTCGATTTCTCCCCATCTATGCCCTACGACTCTACGCGTCGAGTGGAGCTCTCGACTGCTCTCTTGGGTACAGAGACTCTCGATACGTTGTTCTTCCCATTTTTGGAGCTTTACCTACACCTATCAGATACGACGACGCTGTACGCCTCTACACCTTTGGCTCAGCCAGGGCGCCATACTGTCGAGCTGGCTATCCCTGCGGGTAAGAAAGCGCATCGGATCTCTGGGGCCGTGCGCGGGCGTATGCCAAGCCGTGTGTGGTGGATGATGCAACTAGATAGCTTGAGGCTTGTGCGTTATCCGCTGATGGAGGGGACTCCAGCTACGACCGCGACAATGGATCTAGCGACCCCTAGCCCGGACGACAGCCTCGCTTTGGAGGAGGTTCTCCTATAATACCTCCCTCTAAAAAGTATAATAATACCTCTATGCCTCGCTACGCCGCTCACTATCTGCGCCTAGGAGCCTATCGATGCCCTTACCCCCTTGTGACAGACTGCGGTGATGGCGCGGTATGTCTAGAGCCTTTTGTCGAAGAGGTAGCGGGCACCATATTCATCAGCGGAGCATTACACCTCGTCTCTGATGCCCTCCCCTTGGCAGAGGAGTATGAGGATATTTCGCTAGAGCAAGCACGGGACTTGATAGGACGTTATCGAGACTGGAAGATTATTCTCCCGCATTGAAATAAATGAGACAAATGTGATGAAGCCCAAGAAACGCCTAGTCGTACTTACAGGAGCAGGCATGAGTGTCGAGAGTGGTCTCTCTACCTTTCGTGCCAGTGATGGCTTGTGGGAGAGCCATCGTGTGGAGGACGTTGCCTCTATCGAAGGCTTTGTACGCAACCCTCAGCTCGTCCTGGACTTCTACGCTCAGCGCCGTCGTGATGCTTTTGCGGCGCAACCTAATGCAGGGCATCAGATCTTGGCGAGCTTGGAGCAGGATTACGATGTCTACATCATCACTCAGAATGTTGATGACCTCCACGAGCGAGCCGGTAGCTCTCAGGTCTTGCACCTGCATGGTGAGCTAAGGCTCAACTGCTCAATCCGTCATCGGCATACTACCTACCCCGTTACCGAAGAGACGCTCGCTCTAAGGGTGGGCGACCTGGCTCCTGATGGTAGCCAGCTGCGCCCTTTCATCGTTTGGTTTGGCGAGGATGTTCCCCTCTTTGAGGAGGCTGTGCGGCAGGTCGAGTGTGCCGATATCTTCGTCGTTGTCGGTACGTCGCTTGCGGTCTACCCCGCAGCTAGCTTGTTGGCCTATGTCCCCACGTTGGTACCCGTCTATCTCATAGATCCCGCCGAGGTGTCGTCTCCATACCGATCCTATGAGTGGATTGCTCAGGGGGCTAGTGCAGGTCTCGAAACTTTGGCTCGTGAGCTGAAAGCCTTGTCTTAGTGATCTTCCCTTTTGTCAATTTCTCTATGGTTATCAAGTCTGCCACCTTTGTCATCAGTAATACGGATGTCGGCAAATGCCCTCAGACATCCATTCCCGAGTATGCCTTCATCGGGCGGAGTAATGTGGGCAAATCTAGCCTAATCAATATGCTCACGGCTCACAAAGGATTAGCTATGACTTCGCAGAAACCAGGCAAGACGCAGCTGATCAATCACTTCCTTATCAACGAGAGCTGGCACCTGGTGGATCTCCCTGGCTATGGCTATGCTCGTGTGGGGAAGGACAATCGCGAGCGCCTCGGGAAGATTATCGAGAGCTATATCCTACGTCGAGAGCAGATGACTTGCCTGTTTATCTTGCTGGACTGTCGCCACGAACCTCAGCGTATCGACCTTGAGTTTATCGACTGGGCGGGGGAGCATGGGGTACCATTTGCCCTCGTGTTTACCAAGGCTGATAAGCTCAGCAAGGGAAAACTTGCTAGCAATATAGAGAGCTACAAACAGCGTCTGCTCGAGAGCTGGGAAGAGCTACCGCCGATCTTTGTTACCAGCAGTGACACCAGGCAAGGACGCGAAGAGCTCCTCGACTATATCGAGTCCATTAACGAAACAGTCATCAATAACTAACACTTAGTATATCCACAGCAATGAAAGGAACAATCCTAGTAACAGGTGGCACGGGCTACATAGGCTCGCACACGACCGTAGAGCTCATCAATGCCGGCTACCGAGTGGTGTCTATGGACAACCTCTCCAACTCCAACATCGAGGTGCTCGATGGTATAGAGGCTATCACGGGCGTACGCCCTGCGTTCTACGAGGCAGATTGCAACGACGAGGTGGCGGTAGAACGCATATTCTCCGCTCATCCCGATATCATCGGTGTGATACACTTTGCCGCCTCTAAGGCTGTGGGAGAGTCTGTGCAACTCCCCCTCAAATACTACCGCAACAACCTGCTCTCTCTCATCGTGATGCTTGAGGCTATGGAGCGCCATGCGACTAAGGGTATTGTCTTCTCCTCATCGTGTACGGTGTACGGCCAGCCTACGCCTGAGCATCTACCCGTTACGGAAGATGCGCCTTTGCAACCTGCCCTATCTCCTTACGGCAACACCAAGCAGATCAACGAAGAGATCTTGCGTGATGCCATCCATGCTGGTGCGTCCTACAAGGCTGTTCTCTTACGCTACTTCAACCCTATTGGAGCGCATCCCTCGGCGCTTATTGGAGAGCTCCCCCTAGGCGTTCCGCAAAATCTCATCCCCTATCTCACTCAGACGGCTGCGGGCATCCGCCCCGAACTGAGCGTCTTCGGGGACGACTACAATACTCCTGATGGCTCATGTATTCGCGACTACATCAACGTGGTCGATCTTGCTCGTGCCCACGTGGCTGCTATCGAGCGCATCCTCGATGAGGCGAAGGGGAGCGATAGGCTAGAGACCTTCAATGTTGGTACGGGCAATGGCGTTAGTGTGCTAGAGCTCATCCGCACCTTCGAGGCTGCGACGGGAGTAAAGGTGCCCTATCGTATCGTTGGTCGTCGCGAGGGAGATATCGAGCAGGTATGGGCTAATCCTCGCCATGCTAATGAAGTGCTCGGCTGGAAGGCTATCGAAACGCTCGCTGATACACTGCGCTCGGCCTGGGCTTGGCAGGAGCGACTAGGTCAAAAGACCAAGTAATAAGGCTCCTCATCGCTTTGGCTTAACGGCAAGAGCAAACCTCATCCCCTCCTGGAGCATCGTGTTAGCGAGCTCTAGGAGGGGATGTCGTATATCCATTACAGAGACCTCAGCGAGGCTTTCACCTAAAACACCGAGGGGAGAGGAGAGAATCTAGGGGCGTTGGTGCGTAGTATGTGGTGAAATGGGGAGAATGGGCGCAAAGGAGTGTATAGGAAGTTAAAAGAAATGTATTACCTTTGCCGTCAAGATGAGAGTAGTGGTGCGAATACAGGCCAAGCCAAAAAACTCCCCTAGGGGAGTGCAAGGCTTCCAGCCTTGCACTAT
>JBGYQR010000112.1:0-9473 GCA_041839075.1 Porphyromonas sp. | reverse complement strand
CGCCAAGAAGTGGCCTGCCCGCGACAAGCGCCCCGAGCACCTCCGCCAAGACTGCATCAACTACAACCTCCTAAGCCCCTATACGGTGGGTAAGATGCTGAGGGGCTCGGAGATACTTCGCCAACTACGGGATATGCTGGGCAATAGTAGCAAACAAGAGGTCGTCTACCGCAATATGCACATACGTGGGGCGAGCCTAGAGCGGGGGTTGATGCTGTACCGCCTGGCCATCGTCAAGTTTTTGGGCAACTCGCTCATCACCCGCTTGCAAGGCGGTATGTATCACTCTGACCAAGAGGTGCAGGCACGCCTTATGCCCGAGCTGACCGAGGGCTTGGGACGCTGGGTCGATCTCTGTGGCCTGCTGGCGCCCGAGCAAGAGGTCAGCCGAGTGCTGGCGAGTATCAAGGGGCAGGAGTATGGGTGCCTGGGAGATGTCGTACAAGCCTTGGCAGAGCTGCATGGACGCTACTACGACCTAGAGTGGCCGTGGGCCTACGACCAGCTCTGCCGATGGTATGGCGTGGAGCCTGGGCAGTGGACGATAGATAGGGTACTCTCTGTCGTCTCGGAATGGGAGCAGGCTGTCGTACAGCTAGACAAGATGCTCTACGAGGATGCCCGCAAGGAGTTTGATATGAGCGTGCAGGTGAGCTTCGGCATCGACCGCCTAAGACCTCAGGACAAGCGCCAGGAAGAGGACTTCATCAACGTGCGCGGGCGCTTTGAGGAGAACCCCTTCGTCGAGGAGGTGCTCTCTCATATCGAGCGCAAGCAGGCGCTCGCCACCAGGGTGCGGGCTCAGTTTGCCCCTGCTGGGGGAGCGTCCTAAGCCAGGGGTGGCTCTCCGCTCGTCGGGATAGCAGGGGAGAGGGGGGAGGCTCCTCCCTCTGTTGCCCCAGAGGGGTAGGGGCGAGTAGCGCCTATGGGGAGGGGGGTATGCTCGGGAGATTTGACTAACTTTGTAGCTCGCAGGTATATTGGATAAAACACAAATCTATGAGGTATCTTCTCTTTCGAGGCATAGCGGCCTTGCAACTCTGTCTTTTTAGTACCACCTGGGAGGCTTCTGCTCAGGTAGATAGCTCTCCACAGCAAGCCTACCAAACGCTCTATCAACACGTCTATACGTCCGAGGGAGCGTATGGCTCTACTACTCGGTGTGACACCACCGAGCTACTCCTTACCCCGACAGCTAGTCGCTATGGGATCTGGCGCCGGGACGAACTTTTGGCTGAGCTCAAGGCCGAGAAAGCGGGTGTGCAAGCTGCTAACCCTAAGTCTATCGTTACGGTTATGTCGATAGAGATGCTTCGATCAATGCTCGATCAAGCAGGTATCGACTTGCAGATCAAATACCTACGCCCCTGGTTCGTCACTAGGGAGACGGAGCTGATATACAAGAGCTTTGGGCGAGATAGCCTTAGCCTCTTGGACGAACTGCCCAAGGATGGCCTCATCTCCTACTCAAAGCCCAAGGTGCAGTACGAATGGGTTGAGAGCAACGAGACCGAGCAACTACTAGGCTACCTCTGCAAGAAAGCCACCACGACCATTGGGGGACGACGTTGGACAGCCTGGTATAGCGAGGACTTGCCTTTCGATAACGGGCCAGCCGAGTTCTCCGGCCTACCAGGGCTCATCCTCCGTCTGAGCGACAACGAAGGCTCGGAGTATCGCGCCATCGGCTTTAGGCAAGTACAGATACCTTCAGGCGCTGTCCGTCTATCTCTCGAGGCGAAGGCCCTCAAAGAGCGAGACTACGAAGATCTGAGGACCACAGACAAAAACAACAGGAGGTACTACCTCCTCGGGGGAGATGGCAATCTCTACTTCATCTATATGGATAGGGATGAGTATACCAAACTCCTCTCTGACGAGAAATAAAGAATGGAAGCTATGATACAGCGTCGCGCCCTCCTCTTTGTGGCTTTGCTTAGTCTGACATTTGGGAGCTTTGCCCAGGTGTCGGTACGGGGGCGTGTCCTAGGCCTGGAGGACAAGAAAGCCATTGCCGCAGCCATTGTTAGCCTCACCCCTCTATCTGGAGGGGCAATACGGCAGACGATAAGCGACGAAGAGGGCAAGTTTGCCCTCGCTATCTCGGAGTGTGACTCGGCGTGGCTACGCGTGCGCTCGCTAGGCTCTGAGCCCTACGCTAAGAAAATCTCTACCCGAGAGCCTAGCCTGCATACGATCTACCTCGCACCATCGGACACGAAGCTCCAAGAGGTCATTGTCGAGGCGCCCTCTATAACCCAAAGGGGCGACACGCTGACGTATATGAGCAGGCAGTTCAAGACGGCTGATGACAGGGTACTTGCCGACGTCTTGCGTCGCCTACCTGGGATCGATGTCGCAGACAATGGGCGCATCACGTATCAGGGCAAGCCTATATCTAAGTTTTACGTAGAGGGGCTAGACCTGATGCAAGGGCGCTACGGGGTCATCACCAATAACCTCGATGTAGACAAGATCGCCTCGATACAGGTGCTCGAGCGCCATCAGCCAGTACGTATGCTACAAGGGGTAGAGATGCCGAGCACGGCTGCTATCAATATCCGTCTGCAACGTTCTCAGCTAGGGGCTTTCTTCGCTACGGTTAAGCTGGGGGCAACAGTACCTATCGGGGGGCTCTCCAATCAGCTAAGCCTCATGCGCTTTGCTCGCACGCAACAAAACCTCCTTGTGGTCAAGCAAGACAACACAGGGCGTCGGCTGAGCGACGAGCTAGGCAATCACTACGGAGTGGGGGCATATACGCCCCTTCGCATACTCTCGGCTAGCCTCAGTCGTCCTCCGTTTAGCCATCCATCATTGCGGTTCAACAGCGACTGGTACGTAGCCCTGAGCAATCTTGTGCGCACGGACAGCCTCTCAACCCTTAGCCTCAACATCATCCGCGACACCAGTAGAGAGGAGCGTGAGGAGGCGCTCATTAGACAGATATATACATCGAGAGGGGCAAGCACAGAGATTAGAGAATCCACCCAAGGGAGCGAGCAGGTTGGTAACTGGGACGTTAGCCTCGACTACGAGAGCAACCGCCAGGCAAGCTACCTCAAGAACAAATTGCAGTTTGTCAAGCAGCGCGAGAGCCTGGTGGGCGAGAGCTCCCAGGACGGAGAGGTATGGCCGGTAGCACTCTCTGGCCCTCGTCTATCCCTCAACAACACGCTCACTTGGTTGCGATCTACGGGACGTGGACGCTATGAGCTTAGCTGGAGGGCAGGCTTTGCCAAAAGCAGGCAAGAGCTCTCGCTGGCTGGCCTAGATGACCTAGTACTCCTTTGGCTTAATGAGCCTAAGGCTACCCAGCAAGTCTCTGCTAGGCAGTATGCCCTCTATCAAAAGTTAGGTACAGGACTTAGTCTTACCCGCAGTATCGACTACGACAAGCTCAGCCTACAATACTTCGCCATCGCAGAGGGTACGGCTCATAGGCTAGCGACGGAGCTATCGCTACACGAACTAGACGGATCCGTGCGCCTGCCGAGCATGGGCACCAACGACCTCCATCAGTACGAGGGACAACTTAGCGCGGGACTAGGGCTCAAGTACAAGGGGATCAGTCGGCTTGAGCTAAACGCTAGGCTCCCCCTTGTGGCGAGGGCAGTACGTGTGGCGGGCAAAGACTATCGTCGTCTGAATGTGTTGCCGAGCCTGAGGGCTATTTATGAGTTTAATCCTCGTTATAGCCTAACTCTAGACATCAGCACGCGCGCCAGTGAGCAGGATATACTCCAAGAGGCAAGCGGGTATATACTCTCTAGCCGGCACTACCTGCGACAAGGGAGTGGGCGTAGTCTAAGTAGCTACGCAGCAGAGAGTATGCTATTGCTCAGTATACGCTATCCTAGAGAGGGACATTTCTATACGTTGTGGCATCGTGGGGAGTATGAGCACCAGCGAGAGCTAGCTCGCCTGGAGTACCTTGGGGGGGTGGTTGCTACGAATTATTATCCTTTCTCTCACAACAACCATGCTCAGCAACTGGGAGGCTCGGCCGCCTGGCATATCAAGGGGCTTCGCCTGCAACCACGACTGAGGGCGACATATAGCTATCGCCAAAGCTATGTAGATATAGAGGGCAGTGTGCAACAGCAAGGCTCTCGGAGCTATACCATCGGAGGGGGACTGCAGTGGACACCGAGCAAGTACTTTAGTATGAACTATAACTTCGAGTACGGACACAGCCTCTACGACTTCGGCGATCTTCGCTCCGAGCTAGATCAGCTCCACCATACGCTGAGCACCTCGGTTAGCTTCAGCTCTCGGCTTAGGCTCAGTGGAAACCTCTACAACACGAGTTATCGCCTACTGCAGAGCCGGTATAATGTTTGGCTCACAGGGCTCAAACTCTCCTACAAACTCTCGAAGGCTTGCGAGGCCACCATCGAGGGAACTAACCTCCTAGACAAGCGCAACCTCGGCGTACATCGCCAATTGGATCGAGAGATACAGATCGCCCAATATCCGATGAGGAGAGCCGAGTACCTCTTGGGCCTCAGGCTACAATTGTAGGAAATGACCTGCTCGAGCTTTGAGGCGGTTGCCTGCTCTAGTATAGATGTAGAAAAATATCTGCAATAGAATAAAGTTGCTAACTTTGCCCCAGCTAAAATGCCTAGGTCTGCCCACCTAGGATAGGACAAGATTTACATCAATCATACAGAAGCAATATTATGGCTTTGAAGTTTATCACTGCAGAAGAGGCTGCAGCCGTAGTGCAGCACAATGACAATGTGGGGTTCAGTGGATTTACGCCCGCTGGTTGTCCCAAGGTGGTGCCTGAGGCACTCGCCAGGCGCGCCGAAGCCGAGCACGCTGCTGGACGTGAGTTCAAGATCGGTATGTTTACAGGTGCTAGCACTGGCCCTCATCTAGATGGTGCGCTGGCTAAGGCCGGAGCAGTCAAGTTTCGCACGCCCTATCAATCCAACAAGGATATGCGCAATGCCATCAATGCGGGCGAAGCTCCCTACTTTGATATGCACCTCTCTATGCTGGCGCAGGAGATCCGCTATGGCTTCCTCGGCTCGGTAGACGTCGCCATCGTAGAGGCTGCGGACGTTACGGAGGATGGCGAGATCGTACCTACCAGCGGAGTAGGTATCACACCTACGATCTGTCGTCTGGCCAAGAAGGTCATCATCGAGCTCAACGATCGCCATCCTAAGGCCATCAGAGGCATCCATGATATTGCAGAGCCACTAGACCCCCCTCATCGTCAGGATCTCGGTATCAACAAGCCTGACGACCGCGTAGGTCTGCCCTATGTTAAGGTAGATCCCGCTAAGATTGTGGGTGTGGTACGTACGAGCGAGCCCAACGACGAGAGCGAGTTTGCCCCTCTGGATGAGGTCACTAAGGCAATCGGTGCCAACGTAACGAAGTTCCTCGTCAGCGAGATGCAGGCTGGCCGTATCCCCGAGGGCTTCCTCCCTCTGCAGAGTGGTGTGGGCAATGTCGCCAATGCGGTACTTGCTGCCCTAGGGGATAGCGAGGATATACCTGCGTTTAACGTGTACACGGAGGTGATACAGGATGCCGTTATTGGTCTGATGAAAAAGGGACGCGTCAAGTTTGCCAGTGGTTGCTCGCTCTCGGTGAGCCGTCCAGTCATCCAGGACATCTACGCCAACCTAGACTTCTTCAAGGACAAGCTCCTACTGCGTCCACAGGAGTACTCCAACAACCCCGAGGTCGTACGTCGTCTCGGCGTCATCGCCATCAATACAGCATTGGAGGCTGATATCTTTGGCAATGTCAATTCGACGCACGTCAATGGGACGCGCATGATGAATGGCTTGGGTGGCTCAGGCGACTTTACGCGTAGTGGCTATCTGTCTATCTTCATCACGCCCTCTACGGCCAAGGATGGTAAGATCAGCGCCTTCGTCCCACTGGTGTCTCACATGGATCATAGCGAGCACTCCGTGAAGGTATTCGTTACCGAGTATGGTATCGCTGACCTCAGAGGCAAGAGCCCCCGCCAGCGTGCCGAAGAGATTATCAACAACTGCGTACATCCCGACTACCGCGACCTGCTCCGTGGCTACCTAGCCCTAGGCGTGCAGGGGCAGACGCCTCAAAACCTCGATGCCTGCTTCGCTTTTCACAAGGCGATTGCAGAGACGGGCGATATGCGCAACGTCGATTGGAGCAAGTACACGAAGTAAGCTCCCCTCCCGCTAGAAAATAAGGCCTCCTCTGCTCGCAGGCAGAGCGCCATAACCCGAAGCCCCCAGAGCCTCTCCACTGAGAGAGGCTCTGGGGGCTTCGGGTTATGGCGTAGAGGGAGACTACCGCTCCCCTCAGTCAAGCGCTATCTGATCGACGACCAGAGAGCTGAGGTCTAGGCGCCATAGCCTGGAGGTAAGCGAGCTCTCGAGCCCTAGTAGATAGCGAATAGCCTGGCTCGCCATCAAGGCGCCCAGCGTACCAGCAGTCGCTCCCAGGATACCCACAGGGGTATCCTCCTGCTCACCCACCCCGGGAGGGAAGAGGTCTCGATAACGAACCTTACCCTCAGGGGCAAAAAGGGCCGTTTGCCCTACGAAGCCCTCGACGGCTCCGTACAGATAGGGGATGCCGAGTTGCTGGCTCGCCGTATCTAGTAGGTGGCGCGTGGGGAGGTTGTCGCAGGCATCGATGATAAGGTCGTAGCCCGTCGCAATAGCTAGGGCGTTGCTCTGCGATAGATACAGATCATAGGCATCGATACGGAGGGTGCCGTTGAGCTGTCTTAGGCGCTCTCGAGCCGTAGGGGCCTTGCGCTTGCCAAGGTCTGTCTCGGTGTATAGCACTTGCCGGTTGAGGTTGCTCTCCGAGACGCTGTCGCCATCGACGATGCCTATATGCCCTACGCCAGCCGAGGCCAGATAGAGGAGGATAGGGGCACCTAGGCCTCCGGCTCCTACGACGAGAGCGGCACTTTGCGCGAGCCTCCTCTGCCCATCCTCGCCTACCTCGGAGAGCATCGTCTGTCGGGTATAGCGCATCCCCCCTAGAGCCACTCGTCCCAATCTTTCCATACCACCTCGTACCCAGCTGATCGGATAGCCTCCGCCATCTCCTGGACGCTACGGCTATCATTGATGGCAAACTGCTCCAGCTCTTCTCCTGGATGGGCGTAGCCTCCAGGCTCTGTGCTCGAGGCAGCGCTCATCGTCGTAACGCCCAGGCGCATGGCCATGTCTCTGAAGGGGGCACTCTCGCGTGTCGAGAGAGAAATCTCCACTTCGGGATCCAGCAAGCGATAGGCGCAGATGAGCTGAGCCATTTGCCTATCGCTGATAGGATCCTGTGGAGTGAAGGAGCCGACGTGTGATCTTAGCCTAGGTAGAGAGATCGAGTATTTGCTCCGCCAGTGGTGTCGCTCCAAATACTGGAGATGGCGAGCGGTGTATAGCGCATCGGTACGCCAATGCTCTAGCCCCAAGAGAGCCCCTATGCCTATCTTGCGTATGCCAGCCTCAGCACAGCGCTCGGGTGTCTCGAGGCGATAGCGATAGTTGGCCTTTGAGCCAGAGAGATGATATTGCCCATAGGCTGCCTCGTGGTAGGTCTCTTGGTACACGCATACATAGCTCACCCCAGCCTCGATCATCTGTCTGTACTCCGAGGTGCTTAGAGGCTGTACCTCGATAGACAGCTGAGCAAAGTGGGGACGCAGGGCGCTGACGACCTCGAGGTAATAGTCAGAGCGATTGCTCCATGGATCTTCGCCTGCCACGAGCAGGAGGTGGCGCATCCCCCAAGACTTGAGTACCTCTACCTCTTGGAGTATCTCGGGGATAGAGAGGCGTACGCGCTTGATCCTATTGTGAGAGTTGAACCCACAGTAGACGCAGTGGTTGGAGCAGTAGTTGGAGATATACAAAGGGGCGTAGAGCTGTATGGTGCGCCCAAAGCGCCTTTGCGTCATCTGCTCTGCCTTGATGGCCATGGGCCTGAGGTACGCTTCGGCCGCAGGAGAGATGAGGGCCTCGAAGTCTTCGAGGCTTATGCGCTCGCGCTCCAGGGCTCGCTCCACATCTTGGGAGGTGTATTGCAAGAAGCGTGCGCTATCTTCTTGCCAGTCCCACTGCTGCAATTGGTCGTAAAATGTCATAGCGATCGTCTGATTGTCGCTGGTGATGAGGCCTCTAGGGGAACTACCCCTCTAGAGGCTCTTGCCAAAAAAGTTGTCGATAGGCGAACTGGCCACCGCCCCCGTTCTCTCCCCAGGCAGTCCCGCTAGATAGGCCTCCCGTCCCGCCTCTACCCCTTTGGCAAAGGCTAGAGCCATCCGCACAGGATCGTTAGCTATTGCGATGGCGGTATTGACGAGTACGGCATCTGCTCCCATCTCCATAGCCTCAGCGGCATGAGAGGGAGCTCCGAGCCCTGCGTCTACGACTACGGGTACACGGCTCTGCTCGATGATGATGCGCAGGAAGTCTCGGGTGCGTAGCCCCTGGTTGCTACCGATAGGTGCTCCTAGCGGCATTACGGCAGCAGCCCCAGCATCCTCTAGATACTTGCATAGGATGGGGTCGGCTTGTATGTAGGGCATGACGATGAAGCCCTCCTTGGCGAGCGTCTCTGTGGCTCGGAGTGTCTCTGCGGCGTCGGGTAGTAGATACTTGGGATCTGGGTGTATCTCGACCTTGATGAAGCGAGTACCAAATGCCTCGCGGGCTAGCCGGGCGGCAAATATCGCCTCCTCGGCCGTGTGGGCACCCGAGGTGTTGGGCATCAGTTCTACACCTCTTTGGCAGATACTCTCGATCAGATCCTCGTGCTGGCGCGAGCTATCTACACGCTTGAGAGCAACGGTAACAAGCTGCGAACCAGAAGCCTTGATGGCCTCTGCCATCAGAGCGTTGGAGGAGAATTTGCCTGTACCCAAGAAGAGGCGAGAGGAAAACGAGTATTGGTCTATGGTGAGTGGAGTCATAATAAGGATGTTGCAAGTGGGTGATGATAATTAGAGAAGGGTAAATGGAGCATCGTCTCTATCAAGCCCTTAGCCCCTAGCATAGGCTCAGAGCTCTTAGAGAGGACGCCCGAGAGTGCCACGCCGTGTACCCCTAGGGCGGAGAGCGTAGGTAGGTCATCGAGGGTAATACCACCGATGGCGTACATGGGCAGTGGATGGGGGAGCAGGGAGTTGGCCTCTACTAGGCGAGTGATACCCTCGGCTCCGAGTAGGGGAGAGAGACACTCCTTGGTCGTCGTCATACGCCAGGGGCCTATACCTACATAGTCAGCGCCCTCGAGGGCACGCCTGAGGAGATCCTCGGCTCTGTTGCACGTCCCGCCGATGATCTTGTGAGCTCCGAGTAGCCGGCGTGCCTCTGCAATAGGCATGTCGCTAAGGCCTAGGTGTACTCCGTCGGCATCACTCAGTAGGGCTACCTCTACATCGTCGTCGATGATGAGCACGGAGCCAGGGAAGTTGCGCATCAAGGCTTTGAGCCCCAGGG
>JBGYQR010000111.1:0-8850 GCA_041839075.1 Porphyromonas sp. | reverse complement strand
CGTGTGGGCAGACCGCCCAGCCATCCCAGGGGATAAGCTGTTTTTGCAACCTGCCGCTTATAGCGGGCAGACAGCGGCTGACCGCGTAGCGGCTGTACGCGAGCGCCTCAAGGCCTCGGGGACGAACGCTACCATCATCACGATGCTGTGTGAGCTGGCGTGGGTCTTCAATATACGTGGCTACGAAGTGGCCTACAACCCTGTGGCGGTAGGCTTTGGCTATATCAGTCAGAGCGAGGCGGTGCTCTTCTGCCTCGAAGAGAAGATTACCCCCGAGGTGCGTGCTGACCTCGAGGCCAATGGCGTTCGTATAGAGGACTACCACAGCGTGGGTCGCTTTGTCGCCTCGCTGGGAGCGGATATTCGCCTCCTAGTAGACCCCAAGCGTATCACTCACTATCTATATAGCTCGATCCCTGCGCATTGCCGTATTGTCGAGGGCGTGTCGGTACTCACTAAGCTCAAGGCTATCAAGACGGAGACCGAGATAGCGGGTCTGCGTCGGGCGATGGTGCGCGATGGTGTGTCGCTTACCCGCTTCTATATCTGGCTCGAGGAGTTGCTCTCCTCGGGTGGAGAGATCAGCGAGTATGACCTGGGGGTGAAGCTCAATGAGTTTCGCCAGGCCGGGGGCGAGTTTTATGGCGATAGCTTTGGCACGATAGCTGGCTAC
Source organism: Porphyromonas sp. (assembly GCA_041839075.1). Classification (GTDB taxonomy): domain Bacteria; phylum Bacteroidota; class Bacteroidia; order Bacteroidales; family Porphyromonadaceae; genus Porphyromonas. The sequence goes on along the minus strand of JBGYQR010000111.1, from coordinate 8,177 downwards.
CGAGGCCATGGGGCGATCGTGCACTACAAAGCCGAGCCCGAGACATCCTACATCATCAAGGGTGAGGGCGTCTTGCTCCTCGATAGCGGTGGGCAGTACTTCGATGGTACGACGGACATTACCCGTACGTGGGCGCTCAGCACCCCTAGTCAGCAACTCAAGGACGACTACACCCGCGTGCTCAAGGGGCATATACAGATTGCCCTGGCCGTCTACCCAGAGGGTACCTGTGGCGTACAGCTCGACATCCTCGCCCGCAAGGCGCTGTGGGATGCGGGGCTCAACTACGGGCATGGTACAGGACATGGTGTGGGCTACTTCCTCAACGTACACGAGGGGCCACAAAACATTCGTACAGACCTCAACCCCACGCCCCTAGAGATCGGGATGATCACCAGCAACGAGCCCGGCCTCTATCGTGCGGACGAATATGGCATACGTATCGAAAACCTCGTGGTGACGGAGCTGAGAGCAGAGACGCCTTTTGGTCGCTTCCTGGGCTTTGAGACGGTAACGCTCTGCCATCTCGACAATAGCCTCGTAGAGCCTAGCCTGCTGACAGCGGACGAGAGAGCCTGGTACAATGCCTACCAGGAGCGTGTCTACCAGACCCTCAGAGAGCATCTCTCTAATAGCGAAGCCGAGTGGCTGAGAGCCAAGACCCTTCCCCTCTAGTCGAGCCCAATAGACATGGCATATATACAAGAGGTCAAGGGGATAAGCCCAACCATCGGGGAGAACTGCTTCCTGGCCGTCAATTGCACCATCGTCGGCGACGTCGTGCTGGGCGATGGATGTAGTGTGTGGTTCAACACGGTGCTCCGAGGCGATGTCAATAGCGTGCGTATCGGCAACAACGTTAATATCCAGGATGGTAGCGTCTTGCATACGCTCTATCAGAAGTCTACCATCGAGATCGGAGACAACGTAAGCATCGGACACAATGTAACCTTGCATGGTTGTCATATCCGCGACTATGCCTTGGTGGGCATGGGTTCGGTCGTGATGGATGATGCTGTCGTAGGCGAGGGAGCTATCGTAGCGGCGGGTAGCGTCGTGCTTGCCAAGACCCAGATAGGCCCCTACGAACTATGGGCAGGTGTACCAGCCAAGCTCATCAAAAAGGTCTCGCCCGAGCAAAGCAAGGAGATCAACGAGCGCATCGCTCACAACTACCAGATGTATGCCTCGTGGTTTGGCCCTCAGGATGGGCAAGAGGGCTAAGGGGCTGGCCTAGCTTTGCCTGCTTCTCCTAGTCCCGAAGCTCTTCTATAACGTAGCTCGCCCCTCCAAGACGCCATGTCTTGGAGGGGCGAGCTTTTATGTATGGGGTGTTGTAAGAGGATTTGTCCTAGGCGCTACTTCGTTAGCCTACTGCCGATGACGGCCCAGTCGTAGATACCCCATAGAGCCTTGAGGTGATCAGCTCTACGATTTTGATAGTCCAGGTAATAGGCATGCTCCCAAAGGTCTACGCCCAAGAGTGGTGTAAGGCCATTGACGATAGGGTTGCTCCCATTGGCCTCGCGCACGATGGCTAGCTTACCGCAAGGACGCTGTACGAGCCATAGCCAACCCGAACCAAAGAGCTTCATACCCTCAGCCTCGAATGCCTTTTGGAACGCCTCGAAGCTCCCCCAGCCTTCGCGGATGAGGTCTAGGATACGCCCCGAGGGCTGACTGCCTCCGGGTTTGAACTGGAGGAAGTATAGGTTGTGGTTGAGGATCTGTCCTGCGTTGTCGAAGATAGATCCTTTGCTCTCTCGCACAATCTGCTCGAGGTCGTCAACGCGCTCAAAGGCGGTACCCACCCTGAGCTTGTTGAGGTTGTTTACGTAGGCTTGTAGATGCTTGCCGTGGTGCAACTCTATGGTGCTCTGGTTGATAGCAGGGGCAAGCGCAGAGGTGGCGTAGGGTAGGGTGATGAGAGAGAAGGACTTCGTCGTGCTCTCTGTCGTCTTGGTTTGGGGAGCTTGGGCAGAGAGGGAAGCTCCGCTGGAGAGCAGGAGGCCCACCGATAGGATGAGGGGTTTGATCATAATCGTTCGTCTATTGTTTTGTTGTCCATCAGAGCGAGGCCTCGGGGCTTCGCTCTGATCGTATAACCCGCCCTCGCCTGAGATTGTTTGCCTCCAGGGCGTCTGCTACGCTCCTAGTCGCTCCCCGTGAGTACTCGCTTGTGTGGGGTGGAGCAAAAGAATTTACCTGGGCAACGAATGGAGGCTCAAGGGAGCACCACTCGCCTCCGAAAAGAAGTACTTCTCCTATTTGTGGGGGAACAAAGTGCTGGGGCTTGGAGGTCTACCTCTAGGGGCGGGTTGCCTCGGAGGGGGCTCCCCCCTCTCTCCAGAGCGAGGTCGCTCATATCTCAATAACCTTGACCTCCATGATGAACTAGGGCGATAGGGCGATGACTAAATTTCCCGCTCGACTTGGGCTTGCCACGCTCCCCTACTCGTGAGGCCTTTCGCTCTGATTGGCAATCTAGCAAACTCATACCCCAATATGAGCTCACTTTTTGATGCGCTAACCCTGGCGGCGTCCTCAGGATAATCGCGCCACCATTCTCCCCGCAAATTGTACAAGTACATCTCTCCGAAAAAAGACCTAGGTTTTTCTCGAAAAAGACCTAGGTTTTTTGGTGCAAAGACCTAGGTCTTTTTTCAGAGAGAAGTGGGGCTATTTTTTAGGGGTAGTACGCCCCCCTCCTCCAACTAGATATTGCTAGTAAGATGATGTCGCCTTAGAGAGGGCTAGGATTGTTGTGGATGAGCAAGTTGCATTAGGCCATGGGCGCATAGAGACACGTCTGGTGGAGTGTCTGCTTCATCCCTCAATAACCTTGACCTCCATACTGGACTAGGCCGCGAGGGCGATGACTAAATATCCCGCTCGACTTGTATTTGCTACGCCCCTCTACTCGTGAGGCTTCTAGCTCTGATTGGCGATCTAGTAAATTTACGCTTCGGATGCACGTTATTTTTCTTGATATGGCCACGCTCGCGTTGTGTAAAATAAAATTTATACATACCTTTGTGTCAGGATGATATGATCTGTGGCCAGTGAGGCTCTCTTTGTGCTCTGGTTGCAGTTCGTATCGTTTGGAATGAAGTTTAAACCCATCAATCATTAAAGCCTGTATGAAGACAACAAAGGTCTTAGGAATTTTGGCAGTCCTCCTGGTGTCCTTTGTAGGACTACTATCGATTTCTTGTAGTAAGCAAGATCTCTCTGATAGCCCCGTTGATTTCAACGGTTCAGAGACTCGCGCTCCGCATTTCTTTACGGGGATTTTGAAGCCTAAGGAGCTCAGGATTCATCCGAGTAATGGCAATGGCTATCGCCTTGGGAAAACCGATTATACATCGCTACTCCTATTACTATCGGGTGATGCCTATGTTCAGCATCAGTACGACACTTTTGAAGAGTTCAAAAAGCTCGCAACCAAAATTGGGGACACTGAGAGCAAGGAGGGGTATGTGCATGCAACACCAGTTTCTCACCAGACCATGGAGGTGGGCATCTCGGGTGTGATGGTAAAGGCTCTAAGTCAATATGATGACGCTCATCCTCAAGGGAGCTCGCTCAAGGACATCATTCGGATCAACTACGAGTCCTTTGATCACGTGTTTGACAAGACGTTGAAGCCGACAGCCTTCAGTACTGCAAATCGTGCTAGCTACTCCGTAGAGCCAGCAGATGTGATACCCCAGGTCAAGTATCCCGCTTTGTGCATGGGGACCTTTGTTGGAGCCAAAGGATACAAGGATGGGTTGGTGATGAGCATTGAGTTTCTCCAGGCTCCCTCTGTTAGCAAACAGCAAATACAGATAACCCTACGGTTTGAGGACGGGAGTGAGTTGAAGAAGGATATTACCGTTGATATTCTCAAGGTAGATCAGTAACACTCCAAGAGTATAGTCCTCAAGTAGGAGGTCGGCGTCTGTCCAAGGTGTTCGCCTCCTATGTGTAGCCGTGCAACCGCATCAAAATCCAAGTAGGTATTTGATGCGGTTGCACTCGTCTTGGTAGGGGGGAGTGGAGGATTGGGATATTATGTGTAACTTTGCGCTCGCAAGCAATGAAGCGTGCAACGAAAAGTATAATAACTAATAATGGCAACAAAAATTAGACTGCAACGCCATGGTCGTAAGGCTTACGCCTTCTACAAGATCGTCGTTGCTGACAGTAGAGCGCCACGAGATGGCAAGTTTATTGAGAAGATTGGTACCTACAACCCCAATACCAATCCTGCCACAGTAGATTTGAATTTCGAGCGCGCCCTTTATTGGCTCAACACAGGTGCTCAACCTACCGACACGGCTCGTAGCATCCTCTCTCACGAAGGCGTTCTCCTGATGAAGCACCTCCAGGGTGGTATCAAGAAGGGTGCATTCGACGAGGCAACAGCACAGAGCCGCTTCGAGGCTTGGAGCAAGAAGCGTAGCGAAGTACTCGGCAAGGAGCGTGCAAGCCTAGAGCAGAGCAAGCTCGCCGCAGCTAAGGCTGCCTTCGAAGCAGAAGAAGCTGCCAACAAGGCTAAGGCTGCCCAGGTAGCCGAGAAGCGTAAGGCAGCTGCCGCAGCTGCTGTCGCTGCCGCTGAGGAGGCTTCGGAAGCTCCTGCAGAAGCAACAGAAGAAACAAGCGCAGAGTAAATCTATATCAAATAGCGTACACCAACCTCCATATAGATTGTCGCTGTGTTTGCAGTAATAGAGACGGATACGTTCATCTCCCTAGGGGCGGGCGTATCCGTCTCTGTCTTTAGTGTAAGTATTGTTTAAGACTTATTCGGTTACAATCATTTTAGTCAAACTCTTATGAAGCAAATTCTACTTCGTATTTTGGCTGTCTTCTTCCTCGTTGGCTATGTGGCCAATGCTCAGGTTACGACGTCGAGCATCAATGGCTCGATCATCGATGCCAAGACCAAGGAAGAGCTCATCGGTGCTGCCGTAGTAGCCCGTCACCTTCCCTCTGGGACGGTGTACGGGGTAGCCACCAATGCCAAGGGTAACTACCTCCTGCAAGGGCTTCGTCCAGGTGGCCCCTATCGCATCGAGGTATCGTACCTGGGCTACCAGACGACGACCATCAACGACGTTACGCTGGCTCTCGGTGATACCGAGACGATCAACGTCTCTCTGCAAGACGACTCCAATACCCTCGAGACGCTGGTGGTAACGGCCACGAGCCGTAGCGCTGCTTTCAACGCTAGTCGTACGGGTGCTGGCTCTAGCTTCAACCGCAAGGCGATCGAACGTACGCCAACGACGAGCCGTAGTATCTTCGACATCGCTAAGCTCACGCCTCAGGCAAGCAGCAGCAGTGGTGGTGCCTCCTTTGCTGGTAGCAGCAACAAGTACAACAGCTTCCAGATCGATGGTACGGTCAATAACGACGTATTCGGTCTCTCTGGCTCCGGCACCAATGGTGGCCAGGCTGGCACGACGCCTATCTCTCTCGAGGCTATCGAGGCTGTACAGGTGGTGATCGCTCCCTTTGACGTACGCCAAGGGGGCTTTACGGGTGGTGGTATCAATGCCATCACCAAGAGCGGTACCAACACCTTCTCGGGGTCGCTCTATGACTACTACTACAACCAAGATTTTTATGGTACGACGGCTGGCAAGGACGTAGCCAATCGCAAGAAGATCAACGAGCAGTATAGCAACATCTTGGGTGTAACCCTCGGCGGACCTATCATCAAGGACAAGCTCTTCTTCTTCGTCAATGGCGAAATGACCAAGCAGAGCTATCCTGCCGAGGTGTACCTCGACCAAACGGGCTCGCCCATCACGACAGCCGTAGCCAACTCGGTAGTGGAGCGTCTCAACCAGCTCCAGCCTGGCTTCAACAGCGGAGGCTTTGGCTCGCGTGATGTCCCCACGACCAGCTACAAGGCTCTAGCTCGTATCGACTGGAATATCAACCAGGCGCACCGCCTCAGCCTGCGTTATAGCTTTGTAGATGCCAAGAAGCTCATCTTCAGCAACTCTGCTACGGCGCTCAACTTCCTCAGCCGTGGCTATACCTTCAACAGCCGTACGCACTCGATTGTAGCTGAGCTCAACTCTCGCTTTGGGCAAAATATCAACAACGAGCTCCGTCTCGGCTACAACCGCATTCGCGACTTCCGTCAGCCCGAGGGGCTAGCGCCTAGTATCGCTATCGAGCTCGGCAACCGCAACTACATCAACCTCGGCGCAGAGCCCAACTCTGTGGCCAACCAGCTCGACCAGGATATCTACACGCTGACGGACAACCTGACCATCACGAGTGGTAACCACACCATCACGGTGGGTACGCACAACGAGCTTTTCAACCTCTACAACCTCTACATCAACAGCTTCGCTGGTGCCTATACCTATGCTAACCTCAATGACTTCCTGACGGGTGCTAGTCCCAAGGAGTACACCTACTCGTACGCTCAGGAGAGCATCACGGGTACCAAGCGTTGGGGACCTCGCTTCAGCGCTGCTCAGCTAGCGCTGTATGTACAGGACGAGTGGAAGGCCACGGACAACCTCCGTCTGACCTATGGTCTGCGTGCTGACCTGCCCCTCTTCCTCGATGAGCCTAGGGCGAATGAGTTCTTCAACTCCAGCGCTTTGGCCGCCAAGTATGGTGTACAAAACCACACGATGCCCAAGACGCGCATCCTTTGGTCTCCACGAATTGGCTTCCGCTATACGCTCGACGAGACGCGTCGCGACCTCATCCGTGGTGGTGTGGGTATCTTCACGGGACGCGTACCCTTCGTTTGGATCAGCAATAGCTTCGGCAACTCGGGTGTAGAGATGGGTCGTACGCGTATTACGAACTTCACCGGCTATCCCGACTTCGCTTTCAGCCTCGACCCCAACAATCAGTACATCGATACCAAGGCTGGTCGTCCTGTGAGCGAGATCAACATGGTGAGCAAGGACTTCCGCTTCCCACAGGTGCTCCGTGCTAACCTCGCCTTTGAAACCACTCTACCTGGTGGCGTGCGTGCAACCCTAGAGGGGATGATCACCAAGAACCTCAACAACATCCGCTATCAAAACCTGATGGTGGAGGCTACGGGCAACACCCTCGACCACGGCGGCGTAGAGCGTCCTCTCTACCGCACTCTGAGCTCGAGCAATGCGGCTACGCCCTATACGTACCTCATCCTGATGAGCAATACAAACAAGGGTATTAGCTACAACTTCACGGCTCAGCTAGCCAAGGATTTTGACTTCGGTCTCAGCACCTCGGTGGCCTACACCTATGGTAGAGCTAAGTCTGTACACGATGGTGGTAGCTCACAGGCCTCTAGTGCATGGCGCTACAACTATATCTTCGCTGACCCCAATGGCGAGGAGATGTTCAACTCCAACTTTGACCTCCGCCACCGCATCGTGGCTACGGCCAACTACCGCATCGAGTACGGCAAGCACTTTGCTACTACGATCGGCCTCGTCTACAATGGTCAGAGTGGTTCGCGCTACAACGTGATCTACAACGGCGATATCAATGGCGACGGACAGTTTGGCAACGACCTGCTGTATGTGCCTACCTCAGAGGACATCAAAAACATGAAGTTTGCGAACCTCTCTGTGGGTAGTCGTACGGTCTCTGCTGCTGATATGCCTGCTGCCCTCGATGCCTACCTCAGTGCTCATCCCGAGCTGAGCCAGCTTCGTGGTCAGGTAGCTCCTCGCAATGGATTCTCAATGCCATTCACGCACCAGTTTGACCTGCACCTGGCTCAGGACTTCTTCATCAACGTAGGAGGACGTCGCCACACCCTGCAGCTCAACGCCGACATCATCAACGTAGGTAACCTCATCAACCGCGGTTGGGGTCTGTCCTATGGTATGACGAACTACAACACGGCTCTGCTGGGGTACAATAACAGAACCGGGGCTTATACCTTCGACACGGCTACGTCTCAGACCCTCTGGTACATGGCAGACATCTCCTCTCGCTGGCATGCTCAGGTTGGCGTCAAGTACATCTTCTAGCCTCCCCTTTGGTTTAGGCTAGACCCTGTCTAGATATAGCATCGCCCCCTTGGCTCTCTCTTGTGAGGGGCCTAGGGGGCGATAGCTTTGGATCCTATTGTTACGATAGTCTTAGTATGATGTGTATTCGTGCCTTTCGTCTACTGGTGGTATGGCTGACCGTTTCTCTCGGAGGTGCCCTCGTGT
>JBGYQR010000110.1:0-2526 GCA_041839075.1 Porphyromonas sp. | reverse complement strand
GGTGTATGCTACTGAGTTACCTCTATCTTGGGCAGATTACCAGGCTCTCGTTGCAATATGATCGTGCTGTCATCACCCCAAGACTGCGCAGGAATTTCTCTCGCTATACAGGGCTTGTGATGCTCTCGACGGTGGGCACGATGCTAGCAGGACGTATGGATCTGCTGGCTCTTACCTTCATTGATAGCCAGGGGCTTACTTCGGCAGGCGTATATACGATAGGCTTCTTCATGGTCAGTATCATTGAGATACCTACCCGAGCTTTGATCGGCTTGGCCACGGCACGTATATCGGAGTATATGCATGGAGGTAACCTCGGAGCCGTAAGAAGCGTCTACGAGCAGGTCTCTCGCTACCAACTACTCTGTGGGATGGTCGTCTATTTGCTGATGGCCGTATCCATAGACGAGCTCCTTAGTCTCTTGCCCAATGGCTCGCTATACCACGACGCAAGAGAAGTCTTCCTCATCTTGGGAATAAGCAAACTTGTCGAGGTGGCTTGTACCGCCTGCCATCCCATTGTCAATACGTCGGAACACTATCATTGGAGCTTGTATTACACGCTGTGGTTGTGCGCTGTGGGCTTGGGGGCGAGTATCCTATTTATCCCCCTTTGGGGTGTATCAGGAGCGGCCGTAGCAACGCTTGTAACGACCATCAGCGGATACGCCCTCTTGCAAACTTTGCTATACTGCAAGCTAGGCATACACCAACTATCTTGGGCTCTCGGGCGCACCATCTTGCTGGGACTGCTATTGGGCGCCATCGCCTTGCTCTTGCCCCAGTGGGAGAGTGTATGGCTAGGTCTTGTAGTCAAATGCTCGGTCGTATTAGGCCTAGCTCTCGGAGGCATATTCTTTCTGAGGCTAGCGCCCGAGGCGGGTAGCCTAGTTGCCTCATACCTCCGCAAACGCCCTTAGTGCCATGAAGGTAACAATCCTAACGACCAATCTCTCCGGTGGCGGAGCAGCTATCGCAGCCTTCCGGCACTATGAGGCTCTTAGGAAGGTCGGGGTCGAGGTGCGCATCATTGCCCTTAGGGGAACTTCTAGCGGCGATACCCAGGTAGAGATTCTTAGCCATAAACCTCTCAAGCGCCTTAGAGGTGCGTGTGCTCGTCTCCTAGAGCGGGCTGATATAGTCAGGCGACTATTCCCAGGGCGTCTTGATCAGCTGTGGCGCTTCTCGTCGGCTCGTTGGGGGATAGAGCTAGCTCATCACCCTTGGGTCAAGGATGCTGATATTGTCCATATACATTGGATCAATCATGGCCTGCTCTCTCTCTCGGGCATTGAGCGCATTCTCAGATTGGGCAAGCCTACTCTTTGGACCCTACACGACTTTTGGCCAATCACGGGCGGATGCCATCTACCGCTCTTGATGTCTGCTCGTGAGGCAACGCTATGCCCACGCTATGGTGCCGGCTGTGGTGATTGTCCGTTGATGGAGGAGGCAGAGGGTAGTGAGTCGTGGACGGCGAACCAAAGGCGTCTCAAGCATCGCCTTATTTACACCTATCCCAACCTACATTTCATTGCGGTTAGCGACCTGGTCGCTCGTATGGTAGGCGCGCATATCCCAGGTGAGCCTATCGTCCTCCCTCCTCCGCTCCCCGAGGAGCTAGCATCTCGGACTTCTCTCGTACCTCCTCCTATGTTAGGGCAAGATCCCCTGCGCTATATCGTGGTTGCCGCTGCACGCCTTGATGAAGCGGTCAAAGGCCCAGCCCTCCTGCGAGAGGTGCTGGAGCATCTTGTCGCTAAGCTCTCAAGCGAGCAGCTTGCTTCGGTTGGTCTACGCCTCATTGGGGCAGTTCGTGCCCCGCTATTCCCTACACCTCTACCAATCCGGGTCGAGTATCTAGGCCCTCAAGCTCCGGAGGACATGAGCACATATTACAAGCAGGCTAGGGTGGTGCTATCGACGTCCCTTTTCGAGACATTCGGACAGACGCTGAGCGAGGCCTTGGCACAGGGCGTCCCCGTCGTGTGCTTTGATATGGCAGGGATGGCAGGTCTCATACGGCCAGGGATCGATGGCGCCACCATCCCAGCCTATGATACAGAGGCTATGGCTGATGCCCTGATCCCATATTTGCTCTCGGAGTATCCGAATGCCTCCGAGCGACTAGAGCGCTCTCGGCACTTCGGGGCAGAGCTCTCCCCTGAGCGCCTCGCCCATAGACATCTGGATCTATATCATCGGCTGCTCTCCCTGCGCTAACCTTGTCGGCTCGGGAGATGCTGGAGCCTCGGGATGGCGTTAGCTCTCCTCGATGATGAGGTTGTCGATGATGAAGTTTTGACGCTCGGGCGTGTTTTTCCCCATATAGAAGGTGAGCAAGTGCTGGAGGTTGTCCTCTCGTTTGATGCGGATGGGTTCTAACTTGATGTTCTCTTCGCTGATGAACGCCTTAAACTCCTCGGGAGACAACTCGCCCAACCCCTTAAATCTCGTTACCACAGCCCTCTTCCCTAGTCGCTTCATGGCCTCTTGCTTCTGCGCCTCGGTGTAGCAGTATATGTT
>JBGYQR010000109.1:0-10703 GCA_041839075.1 Porphyromonas sp. | reverse complement strand
CAGGCAGGGCAGGCGCATCAAAATACGAATAGGCATTTGAGGCGACTGCCCTAGAGCTATTTCTCGGCTAAGGATAGAGGTTAACCTGTGCCATCCAAGGCATCAATTGGGGCGGATTAGGAGGGGCAGGATGACGCAGCAGGTTCCTCCAGAAAAAGATGTACATCTCTCAGCAAAAAGATGTACATCTCTCGGGCAAGAGAAGTACATCTTTTTTCAGAGAGTAGTGGAGCAATTTTGATGCGGTTGCCCTCGGCGCCAAGTCTCAAGGGCAGGAGGCAATCTCCAGCTTACTTGCTGACGAGGGTAATACGCCCTGTCTTGCGATGCCTCAGCTGGTAGCAAGGTCTACCTGGATCGGTAACGATGAGCGTGAAGCGTCCTCTAGAGGGGGAGTAAAACAGCCCGAGGAAGCCACAATATCCACCCGAGCCCCAAAGCCTTAGGGCTCCTATGGGCACGACACCCGGCTGCTCGGTGAGCTCGTAGTCGGCATAGCGATAGAGGCGACCAAAAGCCAGCCTACGGATATACAGCCCCTCGGCTCGCCGCTCGTAGTACCAGGGAGCATACAGCACGGGGACAATGAGGACGGAACTTAGGAAAAGCACAAGCAGCCCCTGCCATAGCCAGGAGTCCTCTTGGAGGATGCATATGGTGACAATAGCTCCAAGGAGCAATAGAGCTGTCAGGAGGGTTACCCCTTTGACAAAGGGAGAGTAGGTAAAGTAGGTGCGCATACGATGACTTGGCGGAGGGGGCGAGACACAAACCTTTGAGCTTGACCCTTATGGCAAAGATAGCGCAATCCCGCTCAAGGACAAACTAGCGGATCCTGCCTTAGACGCCTCAGCCTCTACAAAAAATCTCCGAGGCTAGCGCTCTGCAGTCCATTGCAGAGGCCAGCCTCGGAGGTTAGTTGATGAGTTGGGCTCTAGGGGACTAGATCACACCCTGCTGAAGCATGGCGTTGGCCACCTTGAGGAAGCCAGCGATATTGGCACCCTTAACGTAGTTGATATAGCCCTCTTCGCGACCATGAGCAACGCACTGCTCGTGGATGTCTGACATGATCTGCTTGAGACGAGCGTCTACCTCTTCGTTGGTCCAGTAGATGTGCATAGCGTTTTGCGTCATCTCAAGACCTGAGGTGGCTACACCACCAGCGTTTACAGCCTTACCTGGGCCGAAGATGATCTTGTTGTGCACGTAGTAGTCGGCAGCCTCAGCGGTACAACCCATATTGGAGGTCTCAGCAACCACGAGCACGCCATTGGCTACAAGTGCCTTGGCATCGTCTTCGTTCATTTCGTTTTGCGTAGCGCAAGGCATAGCGATGTCTACCTTCTGCTCCCAAGGCTTCTTACCAGGGAAGAACTGAGCGTTGGGGAAGCGCTTCACATAGTCGCTCACCACGTCGTTGCCACTAGAGCGGAGGTCTAGCATGCACTGCCACTTCTCCTCAGTGTTGATACCCTCTGGGTCGTACACGTAGCCGTCAGGACCCGAGATAGTAACCACCTTGGCGCCGAGCTCAGTAGCCTTCTTGGCCACACCCCAAGCTACGTTACCGAAGCCAGAGATAGAGATCGTCTTACCCTTGATGTCGAGGCCGTTGGCCTTACACATATGGTCTACGAAGTACACTGCACCATAGCCCGTTGATTCGGGACGTAGGCGCGAGCCACCAAACTCGAAGCCCTTACCAGTGAACGTACCAGTGTGCTCCTGAGCGAGCTTCTTGTACATGCCATACATATAGCCTACCTCACGGCCACCTACGCCGATATCACCAGCGGGTACGTCTGTGTCGGGGCCGATGTGGCGCCACAGCTCCTGCACGAAGCTCTGGCAAAAACGCATGATCTCTCTGTCGCTACGTCCACGGGGAGAGAAATCCGAACCGCCCTTGCCACCACCCATAGGGAGCGTTGTAAGAGCGTTCTTGAACGTCTGCTCAAAGCCGAGGAACTTGAGGATAGAGAGATTTACAGTGTGGTGGAAGCGGATACCTCCCTTGTAAGGACCGATGGCGTTGTTGAACTGCACACGGTAACCGATGTTTACGTGTACCTTGCCATTGTCATCAACCCAGGGCACTCGGAAGGTGAAGATACGATCTGGCTCTACCAAGCGCTCGATGATTGCTTCGCGCTCAAACTCGGGGTGCTGATTGTACACCTCCTCTACTGATTGGAGAACCTCCTTCACGGCCTGGAGGAACTCGTGCTCTCCAGGATGCTTAGCCTCAAGGGCTGCCAAAATTTCTGCGGACTTCATAGAATACGCGCTTTAATGGATTACGTTATCTATTATTATATAGGTCTAATAGTTTTTACGTTATTCGATGGCAAATATATATATAGTTCTCGAATAAAAAACCTTCCACAAAAGTTATTTTAATTTATATCCACCCTCCGACGATACCTCTCTTACAAAAAAGCTAGGTAGTAACGTGGTAGTCAATGAGATAACAAGTGCCGAGGGGAGGATGAGCAATATATCGCCCCAGCGTACATCTATGGGGAAAGGCATCCGCGCTACACCCTGCCCCGCCTCCAAGAGGCCTGTTGTCTGCTGAAGGTAGCTCAGCGCAAGCCCCAGCAGCAAGCCCACGCCTATCCCAAGGAGCGAGATGAGGAGCCCCGTCATGGCAAAGATTGAGCCCCGTTGCCTCGAGGTGGCACCCATGGCTCTGAGGGTCATCAGGTTTCCCCGCTTCTCGAGTACCAGCATCACTAGACCGCTGGCGAGGTTAAAGGCGGCGAGCACCAGGACGAAGAGCATAACGACATAGACCATCATGCGCTCGGCGCGTATCAATAGGGTGAGCTCGGGTTGTTGCTCCTCCCTATCCAGCACCTTGTACGCCTCGCCCAGCGTCTGCTCGAGCCTCTGCCTCATGGCCTCCTTGTCTGACGCGCTACCTGCCTTGAGGCGCAGGGCTACGTGACTGGCCTCACGAGGGGAGTAGTCGAGTAGCTCCCGCATCACCTCGAGAGAGACGAAAGCACGACGATCAAAGTCTTCCCTCTGCCCCTGCAAGACCCCCACCGGCCTTAGGCCAGTGCTACGAAAGGCCGAGGAGGGCACCAAAGGGTTGATCATCCCCTTACGACGAGGGAAATAGAGACGGGGCTCTCCTGTATCCCCATCAGCCGAGAGACGTACACCTAGGTCCACGGCAAGCTGGATCCCCAGCACGACCTCGGGTAGACTATCCCCGACCTCGCCTTTGGAGAGGAACGCCCCATCATACACAAGCGCCTCGAGCGAGGGATAGATCACCCCTTGGTCATAGTGCTCATCCACGCCATAGACCTCGACCATCAGCTCCCTATCGCCTAGGCGTAGCATACCCATGCTGCTTAGGACAGCGCTAGAGCTAGCTATCTCCTCCGAGGCTAGAGCCCTCTTAAGACGCTCATCGTCAAGCGAGAGCACAGCCCCGCCGAGAGGAGTGACGATGAGCTCGGGATCCATCCTATCTGCCCCGCCGAGGATCATCACCACGTAGCCATTGAAGACCGAGAGCACACACACCAAAGCTGCCGTTACGACAGCGATGGCCACTACTGATATACCCGATACCCAGCCCACTGCTCCCATCCTAGAGGGAGCGAAGAGATACCGACGGGCAAAGAAAAAGGCAAAGCACATATAGAGACTCAATACGATCGAGACAACCGAGCACGGCTAGACATCGCAAGCGGGCTCACTGACCAAATGGACACAAGGCTAGGGGCGCCCACGACTGACAGAGTAGGGACGCCCGCCGCTCCTACCCCACGCGCTCGGCTCGTCGCCTAGGACGAAGCGCAGGTGTGCCCCCATACGCAGGTCGTCATAGCGTAGATAATTTTGCTCATAGGATTTGTGGTTGAGGGTAGCGGACTGCACATAGTCACCCTCAGGATGGTCGGCCTCGACAACGACCTGCCCACCAGGCAGGTGCAGGACAACCCGCTCGAAGTAGGGGATCCCCACGACATACTGATCGCTCGCAGGCGTAACGGGATAGAAACCCAGCGCCGAGAAGACATACCAGGCCGAGGTCTGACCATTGTCCTCATCGCCACAATAGCCATCGGGCATATTGGTATAGAGCTTGCGCATCACCTCTCGAATACGCCTTTGACCCTTGTCGGGCCGACCAGCATAGGCATAGAGATAGAGCATGTGCTGGATGGGCTGATTGCCGTGGGCATAGTTGCCCATATCCATGATCTGCATCTCTCGTATCTCGTGGATGGTAAAGCCGTAGTAACTATTGTCAAATATCGGAGGCATGGCAAAGACCGTATCGAGCCTAGCGACAAACGCCTCCTCGCCTCCCATCAGATCGATAAGTCCCTCTATATCATGGAAGACTGACCAGGTATAGTGAATGGCATTACCCTCTGTAAAGGCACCGCCCCATGTATAGGGGGAGAATGGCGCCTGGAAGTCCCCTCCCCTCTTGCGTCCGCGCATCCATCCCGACGCTGAGTCGTAGAGATGGCGGTAGTTTTGAGCGCGCCTATCAAACAGCTGTACCTGCTCCCGAGGCGCCCCCACCCGTCTGAGCACCTCGGCGATGCACCAGTCGGCATAGGCATACTCGAGGGTGCGGGCGGCGCTCTCGTTGATCCCTACATCCGTGGGGACATAGCCAAGCCTATTGTAGTACTCGTGCCCATAGCGCCCAGTGCTCTTGACCTTGGGGTGAACGGCCTCGGTACTCTTGAGTAGTGCCTCTACCATCAGCGCTGTATCCACCACACCGATCCCTTTGAGGAAGGCTCCTGCCACCACGCTGGCCGAGTTGTTGCCCACCATACAGTCGCGATGCCCTGGGCTAGCCCATTCGGGCAAGAACCCACTCTCTCGGTAGGCATTGAGCATACCTGACTGCATCCGAGCCCCCTCCTCGGGATAGACGAGATGCACCAGGGGGAAGAGGGCTCTGAACGTATCCCACACCCCTGTATCGGTGTACATAACACCCGGCAGGACTTCTCCGTTGTAAGGGCTATAATGGATGGTATCCCCCCCAGCATTGACCTCCCAAAAGCGACGGGGAAACAGGAGCGAACGGTATAGGTTGGAGTAAAACGTAGCGCGCTCGGGGCGAGCATCCTGCACCTCGATACGTCCGAGTAGCTCGTTCCAGGCACGCCTACCCGACTGAGCGACCTCCTCCAGTGTATGCCCCGCTACCTCGCGCAGGTTGAGCTTGGCCTGCTCCAAACTAACAAACGACGAGGCAACGCGCAGGCGTATCTTACGTGCCTCGGTATCCAGGCGCACGGCCATCTGGCTATGGTCCCCGCCTTGGGCTGTTTGCCTCTTGTACTCTTCGTGGTGGGCAATGGGTGCCTCAAACTCTACGACGAAGTAGCAGCGAAATCCCTCGGGCACGCCTCCGCTATTCTTGCGACTATACCCTACCAGCCGGTTGTCGCCCTCGCGCCAAATACTGGAGCCTTGGTCAAAGGCATCCAGCAGTACCCAGCGCTCCTGGGGTAGAGAGGCCACGCCGTACTCGATCTCGAATACCGCCGCACGCTCCGTCGGGGCTAGTGACACCCGCGTATCATAGTCGGCCAGATAGACCTTATAGACATATGGGCGAGCCTCCTCGCTCTTGTGGCTAAACCACGAGGCACGTTTGTCTTCGTCAAAGATAGGACGGGCAGACACCATCGGCATGAGGGCAAACTGCCCATAGTCGTTGATCCAGGGCGAGGGCTGGTGGGTCTGCTTAAAGCCCCTTATGCGCCCCGCCGTATAGGTGTACTGCCAGCCATCACCCATCTTGCCCGTCTGAGGTGTCCAGCTATTCATCCCCCAGGGACGAGAGATGACGGGGTAGGTATTGCCCGTGCTTATCTCAAACGAACTGAGGGTGCCGACAAGCGGATTAACCACATCGGCAGGCGCAGGGAGCTCCTGCCCCGAGAGGGAGTGTTGCCACAGGGCTAATAGCGTGGCAACGATACATATAGGTCTGAGTAGGTTCATGAGTGTCTGTGATTGGCTTTGCTCCTAGTGTCCTGAGGCTAAGCGCAGGGTACGCTAGGGGGCTCGTGGGGGCTATGGTTAGATACCGGGGAGGTTCATCCCCGTAATGCGTCGGTAGAGATCCAGGGCGTATATATCGGTCATTCCCGAGATATAGTCGAGGGCACATTGCACCCGCCCATAGGCCGTCGTCTGATGCGTCTGATACTGAGAGCTTACTCGGCTCAGGAGCGTACGGCTATACTGGTGGTCTGGATGATGCAGAGCCTCTAGCAGTCTATCCAGGAGCGAGGCGAAGATCTGATGCCCAGCGAGCTCTACATCGACAACCTCGCGGGCTCTGTATATCCGCTCTTTGGCCACAGCACTAGAGGATTGGTAGGCCTCTCGTGTCCTGGGCGAGAGGTGCCCCACGAGGGTTCCCTCAAAGCTCCCCCTGAGTAGCCTTTCCTCGCTATCGAGGAAGATGCTCGCTGTCTCCAGTACCAATAGGTTAATGACCTTACTACGCAGATAGCCTATCGCCTCGTTGCGGTCAGAGATATACCCCAGCATTGTCTCGACCTCGGCCCAGTCTTCGGGGGAGAAAAACGCCCTGAGTAGCTCCACAGCCTCCTGGTAGCTAAGGATACCCAGCTTGCAGGCATCCTCCACATCCATGATCTGATAGCATATATCATCAGCCGCCTCCACGAGGTAGACGAGGGGATGGCGCGCATAGCCTGGAGCGCCGTCGGGGTATATGGTCTCTAGGCCTAGCTCTTGGGCGATCTGGCGCATGGTCTCCTCTTCTGTTTGGAAATATCCAAACTTGTACCCGCCCTCCCGATCGCTACTATAAGGATATTTGATGATGCTGGCCAGCGTGCTGTATGTTAGGGCAAAACCTCCAGGCCTGCGCCCCTGCCACTGATGGGTCAAGAGGCGAAAGGCGTTGGCATTACCCTCAAAGCGAGTAAAGTCCGTCCAACGCCCTCCCTGCTCCCGCACGGCTTGCTCCCACCGACGGCCATTACCCTCGAGGAAATAAGCGCTGATGGCACGCTCTCCGCTGTGCCCAAAGGGGGGGTTGCCCATATCATGCGCTAGGCACGCAGCACTGACGATAGAGCTGATGGCGCTCCAACGTGGGGTGTCTCGCTGGTGGGCGTAGCGTTCGCTGAGGCATTCGCCCACGATATTGCCGAGCGAACGTCCCAGACAGCTCACCTCGAGGCTGTGGGTTAGGCGGTTGTGTACGAAGATATTCCCAGGTAGGGGGAAGACCTGAGTTTTGTTTTGCAGACGACGAAAGGGGGGCGAGAAGACGAGGCGGTCGTAGTCCCGCTCGAACTCGCTTCGGGAGAGATGTGGTGCCTGCGCCTTACGCTCCTCTGTGCCCAGCCGTCTATCGGATATGAGTTGAGACCATTGCATCATAGCCACGAAGATACACCATTACCAGGAGATAGCCGGGCGCCGAGGCTAGGGGCTACCCAGCAGTTTACTCCCCTTGAGCGTTTGTGGGCTTCACTCGCCTGAGAAGCATCGTCCTTTCGCGTTAGGTTAGACCGAGAGGGGAGGGAAGAGATAGGGGCGTTGGCAAGAGGTCGGGGAGGCGAAAAGCGACGGAGGTAGGACGAGGGGGGACAGGCAACTACAAGAGGTAGAAGCCGGCGAGGGCTGGGGGCTTGGTGATTACGAGGGAATCATTTACCTTTGCAGACGCAAGGCAGGATGTCCCCTAGGGCGCCACTCTTGTATGCGGTAGTAGCTCAGTTGGTAGAGCATCGGCTTCCCAAGCCGAGGGTCACGAGTTCGAGTCTCGCCTACCGCTCTTTTTGTATCCATACCAATCATACAGATCATACCCTCTTATCGGCTATGTCTTTCTTCACAACCCTTGCAGAGGAGCTCTCGCTCTTTAGCTTCTCAGAGATTAGCAAAGCGTTCCCCCCTCTCTTCGTTACCATAGATATATTGGGGGCTATCCCAGTGGTACTTCAGCTCAAGCAGCGGGGACAGAAGTTTAGTTCTCCCCAAGTAGCCATATACTCGGGCATTATCCTCTTCATCCTCCTATTGGCGGGTGACTCAATCCTCGGCGCCCTGGGTATCAACAGAGACTCGTTTAGTGTGGCAGGGGGCTTGGTGCTTTTCGTCATGGCTGTGGAGATGGTCTTTGGGCTAGAGATATTCAAGGAGGACGGTGTGGTCTCCAATGCCACCTTCGTGCCGCTCGTCTTCCCGCTCTTTGCCGGAGCTGCGGCTTTCACGACTATCATCAACCTGCAGGCTGAGGGGTACGCTGCCGTCAATATCACCGCCAGCATCATCCTCAATATGGTCTGTGTGTATATCGGCCTGCGGTTTGTAGACAAGGTCAAGCAAATCATCGGGGACAACGGCTCCCATATCCTGCGCAAGTTCTTCGGTGTTGTACTGCTAGCTATCGCTGCCCAGATCGTCATCCGGGGCGTCCTCAACGTGGCGGCGATGAGCTAACCCTAGAGCCCTTGTCTCTATGCCCAGGAAGCGCCACCACCCACACATTGACCTGCTCAAGGGGGTTATTATCTTCCTTGTCGTGGTGGGGCACGCTTTCCACTTTGGCTTTGGCTATTATCGCTCAGTCATCCTTATGGCTCTCAGAGCGATGGATATGCCTATATTCCTCTTCCTCTCGGGGATGCTTGCCTCGGGGGCAATCACCTTTGACCGCTCCAGCTCCCGAGCCTACTGGCTCAAGAAGTCCCGCCAACTCCTACTTCCCCTCATCACCCTCCCCAGCCTCTATGCCCTACTATACCATATCCCCACGGAGGAGATGGTATGGGGGATGATGCATGGGGGGTATTGGTTTACGCTGGTACTCTTCGAGGCCTTCGTCCTCCTGTGGTGTGTACGTCTGGGGAACCACCGCCTCAACCCCGAGGGGAAGCCTCTGGTGGAGCTACTCCTGCTGGCTACATCGATCGGGCTGGTGCTGGCCATCGACAACCTATGGCGTCCCTTGGGCGACAACCTATACACGGCGCTTTCGTGGAGCAAGACCAGTCAGCTCTACCCCTACTTCGTCCTGGGCTATACGGCAGGGCGTTACCGCCTGTGGCATACCTGGCTTACCTCTGGGTGGGTGCACGCTCTAGCGCTGGTAGGCTTCGTCTTGTTGATTTATGCCGAGCAACGCTCTGGGGCTGTACTCGGTGGTGTGCCAGCTTCTCTTGCCGGGCTCATAGGCGCCTACGCCACGGCCTATCGCCTTAGAGATCGACGGGGGGCTATCCCGAGGCTTATCATCCAGCTAGGTAAGGAGAGCCGCACGATCTATCTGACGCATTACTTCTTCCTATTTTCGGCACCGATGGTCAAGCCCTTTCTGCTGGGGCTCCCGCCAGGAGGGCGGCTGATGCTCTGGGAACTTATGCTAGCGGGAGGCTATGCCCTCATCGTCGTTGCGGTAACCTGGGGCGCCGTCGTCGTCATCAAGAGTAGCCCTCTCTTGAACCTACTCTGCTACGGCAAGCAACTAAAAGCCAGCTCCTAGCCTCCGCTCCCGTCTGCCCCCCTTGACACCATGCCACACCCTACACACCTATCACCCCTGGAGAGCCGCATCGCCCTGGCACAGGCTAAGTATATCGGCCCCCATCATGCTCGGGTTCTCCTGAGACACTTCCCCCGGGTCGAGGAGCTAATGGCCGACCCAGAGGCCTTGCGCCAGATCTTCCCCCAAGGCAAAGAGCGCATCATCGCCGAGCTCAAACGAGCGGAGCTACACGAGGAGACTAGGCGCATAGCCGCTTGGGTAGAGCGAGAGGGCATACGAACCTACTTCATCACCGATAGCCAATATCCCAGGCGCCTGAGCCAATGTCCCGATGCACCGATACTCCTCTACGCCCGAGGGCCGTTTGAGCGCTGGGATACGAGCCACGTCCTCAGCGTCGTGGGCACGCGCCAGGTCAGCGAATATGGGCGCAGTGCCACCGAGAGGCTACTGGGCGAAATGCTCGAGATAGGTCTAAGACCTACCATCATCAGCGGGCTAGCTTATGGGGTAGACAGCCTCGCCCACCAGTACGCCCTAAGGCATCAGCTACCCACCATAGCCGTCCTGGCTCATGGCCTGGATAGGATCTACCCCCGGGAGCATAGCGCCATCGCTCGTGAGATCGTCCAGGCGGGTGGTGGCTTGATATCGGAGTACCCTCCCGGGACGACGCCTAGTCGATACCACTTTGTCGAGCGCAATCGCATCATCGCGGGGCTCAGCGAGGCGACCCTGGTGATAGAGGCCGGAGCGGGGAGCGGCTCCCTTACCACAGCCCAGGTAGCCGCTCGCTACGACAGACAGGTGCTGGCGGTACCTGGACGTATGACTGACCCCAATAGCCAAGGATGCAACGAGCTCATCGCCGGTCACATAGCACGCCTTGTGACATCGGGGAGAGATATAGCTACGGCTCTAGGTGTAGAGGTCACTGGTAGCATCGTCTACCAACCTCTTGCCCTAGAGGTCACCCCGCCGAGCGATGATCCCATCCTCAGGCTCATCGCCGAGCACCGCCCGATACACATCAACACCCTCTGCCAGCTCTCGGGGCTGGAGGTACAGGAGCTGAGCGAGCGGCTCTTCTCGCTCGAGCTCGATGGACATATCGCCCCTATGCCTGGCGGACTATATACGCTAGCTAGATAGCCTTGCCCTATCCCTGGTT
>JBGYQR010000108.1:0-3917 GCA_041839075.1 Porphyromonas sp. | reverse complement strand
TACTTACTCATCGACTCGATAGACCACAGCAAGATGCAGTGCAGGTATCGGTATGCCTTCCAGGAGGGGAAAAGGCGCCATAGTGGCATATCGGTACTACAAATCGGCTCGCGCATCAATAAGTTCTCTGACGAGTTTCGCTACTATGGAGACTCTGTTGGCCTAGCACTTGGCAACAAGCTATATTCCAGAGAAGTATTAGACGCCATCCACGCCAAAGAACCCAGAGGGCTCTTTGCCTATCAGCGGTGGATACTTTTTGACAACCACCCTGAGGGCAAGGTAACCATTACCGAGAGTATCGCTGGCACGGAGCACTATCTTAGCGAAGAGGAGCGCACAATGCCTCGGTGGACATTCGTCCCCGACTCTATGCGCAACATTATGGGCAAGGACTGCCAGCTCGCCACCACCGAATTGCACGGCAGGCGATGGAGCGTATGGTTCGCCCCATCGATGCCTATGCCCTACGGCCCATGGCTACTGAGGGGGCTACCTGGACTTGTCGTAGAGGCCTACGACAGCGAGCGCGAGCATGAGTTCCTACTCGTTGAGGTGCTCAAGCGTCCCAGCGTAATAGGACACAGATGCCGCCAGTACTTCAAAGGGTCTCGCCAGGAGGTCATGAAGCACGTCAAGCGCTACTACGACAATCGGGCGGCATACATCCAGCGCATACAACAGGAGGCAGGCGTCAATAGCACCCTACCCAAAACGCCACCCGCCACGTACAACCCCATCCGCAAGATGACAGGCAAATAACCTTTCCCATCCCCACTCCTATGATACGCCTCATCCTTACCATCCTCGCCTCTATGGCGCTCACGCTCCCTAACCTCCAAGCACAGGAGGCTAGCAAAGGACGGCTATATCTGCTCATCGACTCGATAGACCACAGCAAGATGCAATGCAGGTATCGGTATGCCTTCCAGGAGGGGAAAAGGCGCCATAGTGGCATCTCGGTACTACAAATCGGCTCGCGCCTGAGCAAGTTCATGGACGAAGACACCTATCACAGCGACTCCATTGGTCTTGCTTTGGGCAACAAGCTATACCCTCGAGAAAAACTACATACTATCATATACAATATACCCAAAGGGCTCTTTGCCTATCAGCGGTGGGTTCTGTTCGACAACCACCCCGAGGGCAAGGTGACCATTACCGAGAGTATCGCTGGCATGGAGCACTATCTTAGTGAGGAGGAGCGAACAATACCTCGGTGGACGTTCGTCCCCGACTCTACGCGTAGCATCATGGGCAAGGACTGCCAGCTCGCCACCACCGAACTGCACGGCAGGCGATGGAGCGTGTGGTTCGCCCCATCGATGCCTATGCCCCATGGCCCATGGCTACTGAGGGGGCTGCCTGGGCTCGTCGTTGAGGCCTACGACAGCGAACGCGAGCATGAGTTCCTGCTCGTTGAGGTGCTCAAGCGCCCCAGCGCAATAGGACTCAGACGTAGTCAGTACTTCAAAGGGTCTCGCCAAGAGATCATGAAGCACGTCAAGCGCTACTATGACAATCGGGCGGCATACATCCAGCGCATACAACAGGAGGCAGGCGTCAATAGCACCCTACCCAAGACGCCACCCGCCACGTACAACCCCATCCGCAAGATGACAGGCAAGTAACCCCATCTTCACCAATCTAATCCTCCTCAGCGCCAGGAGGAGCTATCGCTGACACACCAGAGCGACTGCTGTCTATTATACGAAACTATACTGATCATGAAGTCCTTATCTCTCTTCGCCCCGACAAGGCTAAGCGACATATCGCTGGCCGGCCGTATTGCAAGGTGGATGCTCCTTGCGACCACCGTCCTCCTAGGCTACGCCATAGGCTTGGCCCAGGAGGCAACACGCCCCTCCCTCCCCTCTAGGCAATACCCCGCAGGACAACTGGTGGGAAGCGTCGTAGACTCTGCCAGTGGCGGAGCTATCAGCAACGTCATCTTGCGTCTGTACGCCGAGACCGAGAGTAAGCCCCAGCTCCTGGCCTATACCATCACTAAGGACAACGGCACGTTCGAGCTCAAGATACCCGCCACCCAGGGGCGCCTGTACTGCGAGGCTTCGCTGATGGGATACAAGACACAGCAAGTCCCCATCCTGCCACCCTACAAGGCCATGACCATACGACTGGCCGAGTCCAACATCGTCTTCGAAGACCTGGTCGTACAAGGCCATGCTATCCGAAGCCGAGGTGATACGGTTATCTTTAGAGCTGACGAATTTGCCACAGCCAACACCCATTCGCTCGAAGACCTCATCAAGAAGATCCCCGGCATTACCGTGACCAGCACGGGCGGCATCCAGTGGCAGGGCGAGGGGATAGCAGGCATCCAGATCGAAGATCTCGACCTTATGGGCGGGCGCTACCGCACGGTGTCGCAGACGCTACATGCCGAGGCCGTACGTGCCATCGAAGTCATCGAGAGGCACCAGCCCATCAAGGCCAAGCAAGGAGTAGAACTGGGCAAGAAGGCCATGCTCAACGTGCGCCTGAAGAACAAGAACATGCTCCACCCCTCTGGCTCCATCACGCCCACCCTAGGCGCCCGAGAGGGCAAAGGCCCCGCCTATGGCATCGAGGTCACGACACTCCTGGTCAATGCCCACACGCAGATACTCGGTGTCGCTGGTCTCAACAACGCCCACCTCCCCATCGCACACGAAGCCTTCCATCGCGACGGCGCGATCTCTGCCTCGGCACGCAGGCTACTCCCCTCGTTGCAATCGCCGAGCGCTCCCGTTCGCGAGGCGATAGAGAGCAGGCACATGGGTGGCACCATCAACCAAATCTTCCGCAATGGTCAGCATGGCATATTGCGCTACAACGCGGGCTATGGCGATACGCGCCAGCAGACGATGTCGGCCGTTGAGGCACAGCTCTTCGATGGCGACGATGGCTATATCTCGTATCTACAAGAGCAGTCCAGGACGACACTCAATCGACAGGCGCACATCAACATACACTACGAGCACAACGCGCCCGCCAAGCATATCGGCAACTCACTATACCTACAAACCGAGTGGTTCAAGAGCCTCCGCCACATCCGTAGAGACGGAGTACCCATCGACGAGACGGGGCGCACGAGAGAGCTTCGCCTGGTCGATCGCTTCACGCTAGTGCGACGACAGGGAGACCGCAAGCTCCTCGACTTTAGTCTCGCCTTGCGTTACAGCACCCTCCCGGTCTCTACCATCTATGTCCCCGAGGGGACGTACAGCTTCGTACAGCATACGGGAGGGAGCAATGCACGTGTGCAGACCGACCTGGGGTATAGCTGGATATTGGGCAAGCGCACTAGTCTAGCCACCAAACTAATACTCGATGGGGGCTGGGTAGAGGTAGAGGCCTGGGGAGTACCCACGGCACCCACTGCCTTGGCCAAGGGCTTACAGCTCTCTCCCACCCTGACGACGTCGCTCGACTACCTGGCAGACAAGCTACGCTGGAGCATCGGTATCCCGCTCGAGGGCGTGCTGGAGCACTTCCGCTACACCTCGACAGAGGGAGAGCGTAGGACGCACTCGGCGCGTAGGCTCTCGCCTGGCTTCGTCGCCTCGATGTTTTATTCGCCCTCGGCATACCTCAAGGGCAATGCCAACCTGAGCTACAAGAGGGGCTATACGTACGACATTACGAACTTCGTCTTCGGGACCATCCGCACCAGCTACGACGCCCTACGCTACCGCACACAGCTCGTGCTCCCGCACGAGTGGGGGCTTAGGGGCTCGGTCAATGTTGAGTACAAGCGCCCGGTGAGAGGGTTCTTTTGGCGCGGTCAGCTCGATGGCTCTATCTCTGAGACCAGCACGATGATCTCCCGAGAGGTATCCTCTACGGGCACGACCTCGACGATAGAGGAGCGCTCGGGGCGAGTCCAGTCCGTGCACCTCTTTAGCATCGTGTCG
>JBGYQR010000107.1:0-12164 GCA_041839075.1 Porphyromonas sp. | reverse complement strand
GTAGGCTCTTGTGCCCCTCCGTCATAGATGGCTATACTATCTATCGCGACGGCATCTGGCACTCTCGAGAGAGCCGTGCAAAAGTACACCCGCTGATCTCTAGCCCAACCATCAGAGTAGCGATAGCCGAGCAACCCGCCCTCCGATAGGTCGATGTGGCTATCGGTAGTACGATCCCAGTTCATTGCCTTACCTAGATCCAAGACGATGACGGCAGAGTCGCTGGCTCTAGCAAAAGTGTAGCGCTGTACGCCCACACGTTCGGTGGCTGTGAGCTCGACCTCGATGTCGTAGGGTCTAAGGCGTACGCGGTAGTATCCTGCCTCTGCCTCTTCGTCGCTGTGGGAGAAATAGGCGTGTAGCCCCAAAGGGGAGCTCTCGTCTATCAGCAGAGGGGCAATGGCTGGCATGAAGGAGATGTCGTACATATCGCCTGCCCCGGTACCACTGAGATGGGTATGGCTAAACCCCGCTATTGTGCTGTCGGGATAGTAATAGCCAGCGATACGATCCCAACCAGGCAAACCATTGTCGGGGCTCAGCTGTACCATCCCAAAGGGACAACTAGCCCCAGGGAAAGTATTGCCAACCCAGTCTGTACCAACAAGCGGAGAGACTAGCTCGTGCAAAGGCGTATCGGCATCATGCCGTTGCCCCTGGGCTCTAGAGCAAGCCAAGAGGCCGAGCCCCATAGCAGCAAGCATCAACCATAGCCACAAGAGGCGCCAATATCTACAAGACAAAAAAGGCATATCGGATCGTACAAAGATGAAGGATTACAAACGGACGCCCTCTAGCCTAGAGAGCACAAGGGGAGAGCAAATCAATGAGGGATCAAAAACATCAGCGAGTCCATCACGTCCCTGCATCAAGAGGTCTAGCCTCGTCGTGCAGACGTGATGAACTCGCAGTATAAGCATCAGAGCCAACCTGCATCAATCAGGCGGACAATGCGCTCTGTAACGGCGTCGTCGGGATTGTCGTCGGGGGCGTATCTATCCTTGAGATTTGCCCCCATAAATTTGGCAAATTGGTTCCACCACCAGGCGCGCCAGCTTCCCAAAAAGGCTTTGACGAGTTCGTATCCCGTAGAGCCGCTCTGGCGGTTGATGAGCTTGATGAGCAAACGTCCTTGCCCTAGGGTGAGCTTACGCATTTGTGGCTCTAGCTCTTGCTTGAGCTCGGTCTCGACACGTTTGATATGCGCCCGCTGCTCTTTGTCTGGAAGCGTCTCGGCATACTCGTAGGTCTCGATGATGGTAGCAGCGACGTAGCGCGCATAGGGCAATACCTTCTTGACATCTCGTATTCGTCGCCAATAGGCTTGTCGCTCCTCTTGGGTGAGCTTGCGCATACGGGGCTCTGCCTCCACTAGTAGCGTCGGTAGCACGATCGTAGAGGTATCGGTCGGTACATCTTGACTCCGAGCAGGCGCATGGCAAAAAGCCAAGCAGGTCAGTAAGAGCAAAAGCAGGCGCATAGCTAATAGTAGATCTGCGAGTGATCGGCACTATATGCCGTAGCCAATCCTCCCGTAGAGGTCTCGCGATAGAGGCTAGGGAGGTCCTTACCTGTCTTGCGCATCACCTCGACCACCTGGTCGAAGCTCACGCGGTGCTGCCCATCGCTAAAGGTTCCATAGGTGTTGGCATCGAGAGCTCGGGCTGCGGCAAAGGCGTTACGCTCGATACAAGGTATTTGTACCAGTCCACAGACCGGGTCGCACGTAAGGCCCAGGTGATGCTCTAGCCCCATCTCCGCCGAATACTCTATTTGTAGGTTGGAGCCACCGAAGAGCTGAGAGGCAGCTGCTGCACCCATGGCACAAGCCACTCCTACTTCTCCCTGGCACCCCACCTCGGCGCCCGAGATGGAGGCATTGGTACGTACGACATTGCCAAATAGTCCAGCCGTGGCCAGGGCTCTAAGGATACGCTTCTGAGAGAAGTCTCTAGTCGTCTGCAAGTGATAGAGCACGGCGGGGATGATACCACAGCTACCACAGGTCGGAGCCGTTACGACGCGTCCCCCCGAAGCATTGTGCTCGCTCACAGCCAAGGCGTAGGCATAGACTAGTCCTCTATTTTTGATACTGATAGAGCCTAGTCCCGTAGCCTTGATGTAGTAGGTTGCGGCTTTGCGTCTGAGCCCCAGACCTCCAGGCAATATACCCTCGGCCTCTAGGCCACTTTTGACAGCCTCCTGCATGACATCCCATACCTCAGCCAAGAAGTCCCATATATCGCTCGCCTCATGCTTCTCGACGTACTCCCAGTAGGTCATACCCGTATTGCCTAGGGCACGCATGATGTCGCTCATGCGATTGTCGGGATATATCTCCTCGGTATGCTTCTCGTTGAAGTCTTCGTTGGCTAGCGAGCCTCCCCCAATACTATATACGGTAAAGGTGTCTAGTAGGTTACCCTCCCAATCGAAGCCCTCAAACTTCATCCCATTAGGATGAAAGGGGAGCTCTATCTCAGGATACCAATCTATCTCAGTAGGAGCCACAGGCTCCAAGACCCTCAGAAGCCCCACATCAGTCATGTGCCCCACGCCTGTGGCAGCCAGGCTACCATACAACGAGACCTTATACCGAGCGGCCGATGGGCAGCGCTCGAGAAACATACCAGCGGCACGTACAGGTCCCATGGTGTGGCTACTGCTAGGGCCATAGCCTATTCTAAATATCTGCTTTATCGAGTCCATTTCTAGTTGCGTTAAGATGTTATGTCTCTACGACATATCAAAGATATACATTTTGCCTCACACCATATAGAGCCTATGGGGGCGGGTCTCTCTCGCAAAGGGCAAAACGAAACCAGCCCTTGAGGCATAGACCTCAAAGGCTGATGCGGACGATTCGTCCTATTGATTATACACTGAGAGCTTTACATTTCCTCTAGATCCTCCTCGTCCGAGGCGTCCACGGGACTAGCAAACTTGATCGATGATGGAGCCTTCGCGTTGGCTTCCTTGCGCTTCTCGATCTGGCGCTTTAGGGCATCAATAGAGATGTCTATGGCCTCCTCGAACGTGTCGGCCACCTTCTCGGCAAAGAGATCTCCACCCGTCGTTAGGAGCTTGATGGAGGCCTCCTTGTTGTTGGATACCTCTGGCTTGACCACCTTGAGGATGACCTCTGCCGTTTGTATATCTTCAGCAAAGCGACCGAGCTTATCGAGCTTCTTGTTGATGAACGCCTTGAGTGTCTCTGTTGCATCAAAATGCAGAGCCTGAATTCTGATATCCATAAGTTACTTCTTTTTTTGTGCTCTTGGATGAGCGTTGTACATTGCTTGTAGATGCTTGAAGGAAGTATGAGTATAGCCCACCGTTGTCGAGATATTGCTGTGCCCCATCAGCTCTTTGATGGCGACGAGATCCGCTCCTGCATTAAGCATATCAGTTGCGAACGAGTGTCTTAGGGTGTGTGCCCCACGACGACTCAGATTGGGTACTGCCTCTAGGTGACGATGAACGACTCGATATACTCCAGCTCCTGTCATCTGTTTTCCTCTCAAAGTTAAGAAAAAAGATACGGATGCTCCAAACGTTTTTGCCCTAATCTTGCGCCACTGCTCGATCAGTTTAGTTAGCCCTACCCCAAAGGGGACAATGCGCTCTTTGCGCCCCTTGCCTAACACCTTGAGCTGACGCCTAATAGTGTCCACGTCCTCATCCCTAAGGTCTGCTAGCTCTGCTCGGCGCAACCCACACTCATAGAGGATGGCCAGGATAAGCCTATCGCGGATACCCTCTAGATCGTCGTCCTCAGGCTCCTCCGCCAGCAGAGCATTGATATACTCAGTCGGCACATACGAGGGGAGAGGCTTCTCTCCTCGGGGGGGGCGTAGGCTAGCCACGGGGTTCTTGTCTATCTTGCCCAGCTTGAGCAAATGGCGATACATCCCCTTGATGGCCGAGAGCTTGCGCGATATGGTGGAGGCTTTGAGCCCCTCGTCCATCTGCCCCGAGAGCCAGCCACGCACGAGGTCGAGATCAGCTCCACTGGGCTCGTGCTCCTCCGAGAGCGTAGAGCGGCAATAGGCGGCATAGGCCATCAGCGCATCGCCATAGCTCTCTATGGTCAGCGGGGAGGCATTGGCCTCGTAGCGCAGGTAGGCCAGGTAGCTCTCTATGGCAGATATCATCACGAGAGATCAAATAGTCGCTCGGCATTGGCCGAGGTGGCCTCTGCCAGTTCGCCTGGCGTCAAGCCCCATAGCGGAGCCAGATGCTCTATGGTATGGATGAGGTGAGCCGGCTCATTGCGTCGTCCACGATGGGGTACAGGGCTGAGGTACGGGGCGTCTGTCTCGACCAGGAGACGATCCAAAGGAATACTCCCTACATAGTCTCGGAGCTTACTATTACGAAAGGTAACCACGCCATTGAGCCCGATCATAAAGCCATCAAAACTAAGCGCCTCTTCGAGCTCAGTCTCATCTCCCGTAAAGCTATGAAACACACCCCTCTGCCCAGGCAATCGATGCGCCCCTAGAGAGGCGAAGGTGTCTGCAAAGGCATTGCGCGTATGGATGATAATCGGTAGCCCCAGCTCCCCCGCCCAGCCTATCTGCCGGGCAAAGGCCTCGAGCTGTGCCTCTCGGTAGGTGGTATCCCAGTAGTAGTCAAGCCCTATCTCTCCGATAGCAACCCAGCGGTGCGTGCTAAGATGCTCCTGGACAAAGGCCAGCTCCTGCTGGTAGTCCGGCCCCACAGAGGTAGGATGCAGACCGATGGCTGCACGCAGGCTGTCGGGATGAGCCTCCAGGCGTCTGATCATACGGCCATAGCTATGGCTATCGACGCTGGGCAAGATCATACGATATACCCCGGCTTCTTGAGCGCGCTGGAGCATGAGGTCAAAGTCCTCGTCAAACTCCTCGGCGTATATATGCGTATGGCTATCTACAATCGGGTACATCGGTCTCGGGGGTGGGATGATGACGACAGCACGACCTGCGGGCTAGCTACGGCGTGCAGACAAGGAGTCAAAGAGTGCCACCAAGGGCTCCAGGCGCGCGGGCTCTACCTCGAGGCTTCGTAGCTTACCGAGTGCCTCCTCGGTCAGCGCCTTGATACGCTCCCGCGCGTAGTCTGGAGTTCCAGCCTGGTCGTAGAGCTGACGCACGCCCTCGATGCGCTCTGTGGCCTGCTCTCTGGGGAGGCTCATGAGACGATCGAGCTTGGTGCGCTCCTCACCAGAGAGTACCGAGCGTGTATAGAGGAGCATGAGGGTCTTCTTACCATTGACAATATCCCCTCCGATAGGCTTGCCAAACGTCGCCTCATCGCCATAGACATCGAGGTAGTCGTCTTGTATTTGGAAGGCTAACCCCAGGGCCTGCCCCACCTCGTCCAGAAGCAGAGCATCCGCCTCATTGGCTCCTGCCGAGAGGGCTCCAAGACGTAGCGAGGCTCCGAGTAGAACGGCCGTCTTGAGGCGGATCATCTCGATATACTCCTCGACCGAGACATCGTCTCGATGCTCAAACTCCATATCATACTGCTGGCCACAGCAGATCTCTACGGCCATCTGATTGAAGATAGGCAAGGCCCGTACCAATAGCTCAGGGCTCTCGACCTCGGCCAGGGCTCTATACGCCTCGATGCTCATTACGTCGCCCGAGAGGATGGCGGTATTGTCGTCCCACTTGCGGTAGACAGTAGGCTGACCCCTGCGCAGAGGCGAGCGGTCCATCAGATCGTCGTGCAGGAGGGTAAAGTTGTGGAATATCTCCAGGGCAACGGCTATGCGTAGTGCCTCCTCCAGCCTATCGCCATAGAGCTGAGCCGAGAGCATACAGAGCAGAGGACGTACGCGCTTGCCACCCAGCGAGAGCGTATAGTCAATAGGGGCAAAGAGCCCCTCGGGGCGAGCCGAAGCGAATTGGCGCCCGAGCAAAGCCTCCTCGACGCGGGCGAGCAGTTGCTGAGACGAGAGGATATTGATATCTGACATATTATATAGGTATGACTAAGGCCCCTCGCACCCGCTGGCACACAAGTCAAGGAGCCAGAGGATAGAGGCCATCTATCTAAGGAAACAAAGAGACAAAAACAAAGGTTGCGACTCCCTGCTATGGGCTGTCGCAACCTTTGCTGTTTGGCGATGACAGGGCATTGGTCTAGCCCAGTGTCCCAATTTACTGTTGCAGGCGGAATACCACGGGGATGGTAAACTTCTGACGCACGGGGCGACCGCGTTGCTTACCAGGCTTCCACTTGGGCATACGGCTCACTACGCGTACGGCCTCACGGTCTAGAGCGGGGTCTACGCCACGAGCTACCTGCACGTTAGAGGGCGAGCCATCACGCTCGATAACGAAGGTTACGAACACACGACCCTGGATATTGTTTTCCTGAGCGATCTCGGGGTACTTGACGTTGTCGTTGAGCCACTTCATCAGAGCCTCCTTACCACCAGGAAACTCCGTGCTCTCCTCTACGATCTCAAACACCTGCTCTGCATCCTCTTCCTCTACCACGGTTGGACCCACAGGAGCAGGAGGAGGGAGCTCCTTCTTCTCATCGGCAGATACGAAGGTGATCTTGGCCACCTCCTTGTTGTCCTCTACTACCTTGAAGTCGTCAGGGAGCTGAGCCTCGATCTGCTGCTCAGGCTGAGGCTGCTCGGGCTCAGGTTGCTCCTGCTGGTCAGCGATCAGAAGGGCATCATCGACCATCGCCATATCGTACTGAGAGGAGATATTGGCCTTCTCCACTCGGCTACGATACTCTAGGGCAACGAACACGACTGCCAGAGCAACCACCAAACCCAAGAGGAGCGACAAGCCTTTGCTCCGCTCCAGATCCGCTTGGGGGGATTTCTTGATTTCCATTTTCGGTCTGTATTACTTTAGTTTATATTATCGCTCATTTGCCTTGGGGCGTGGGAGTACTCGGGCTCCTAGATCCTCAAGATAGCACACTCCCCAGGCGCATCGACCCTTGGGGGGCATCTATGCCACAAAAATAGAAATTATCTCAATACAACGCAACGAGCCTCCCAACATCTCCACAACTTTCTCCCCGAGGGGTACTTTCCCACCGCCCGATAGAGCTTCGCCTTAGAGCCCCAAGACGCTCTAAGGTAAAGCCCCAAAGGGCTCTAACTTGGAGCCCTTTGGAGGTCTAAGGTAACGCATTGGAGGCGGACACCTCGTTTGCCTCCAGGAGGCCGAGTGGACGACTAGCCCTCTCCCCCCTTGACGACCATAGGTAGATGTATTAGCTTTGCTCGGTGCCACAGAGACCTACCCGAGCATCGCAACTGGGGCATGCCTACGACGATGCTCAGTGGCAGCTACAACTTTGACCTACGGCAAGACCTATACTCAGCTGGCGACAGCCATATCAGTGGCATGATGGCCACCCTATGGAGCGAGGCTATACAGCATATAGATAGGTCTATTGTATGTACCACCCGAGAGCCCGGGCCATCGCAGAGGTCGGCTGGACACCCCTGGGGAGGCGTAACCGGGAGGGCTTCGCCAGCGCTCTACCCAGCGTGCTGATGCGCCTCGTGAGAGCAGGCAAGGCCCTCCGTACACCAGCGGAGATATACCGCTAGAGGCGAGGCAAATGCTCGCGGACTATCGAGGCCTGATGGGGGCTGTAAGTTTGGTAAGGGAATTTATTATCTTTGCCCTCGGCTATTTAGTACCCTAGACTAGGGCACCCGTCAGAGATAGCCATACAACAAGCTGTATAACAATTAAATATCAACTATAACAGTACACGATGCAAAACAAAGGATTTGTAACATTCGTTACAGCTAGTTTGGCTGTGGTCTGTGCTTTCTACCTGTCTTTCTCGTTCGTCACAAGCAAGTACGACAAGGAGGCAGAGGCTATGGGCGAGGTGGCTGGTAAGGCCTACCTGGACTCGATGGCCAATGAGAAGGTGTGGCTGGGCTGGACGCTCAAGGATGCACGCAAGCAGCAGATCGGTCTAGGTCTCGACCTCAAGGGAGGGATGAATGTCGTCCTCAAGCTCAATGCTGGAGACCTATTGCGCACCCTGGCGGCAGGGAGCGAAGACGAAGCCTTCCACAAGGCTATCGAGATCTCCAGCCGTAGTGGCGGAGGAGACTTCGTCGAAGACTTCGTGCGTGAGTACAAGAAGCTATCTCCCAATGCCAATCTAGCCGTTCTCTTCGGCGCAGGTCCACTGAGAGACAAGATCACCACCCGCTCAACGGAAGACGAAGTTGTAGCCCTCCTGCACGAGCAGTACGAGAGTGCTATCGAGACCTCGTTTAATGTACTGCGCACGCGTATAGACCGCTTCGGTGTGGTAGCGCCCAACCTCCAGCGCCTGGAGGGACAAGGCCGCATCCTGGTAGAGCTACCTGGTATCAAGGATCCTGAGCGTGTACGTGAGCTGTTGCAGCGTAGCGCCAACCTCCAGTTTTGGCGTACATACTCCTACAACGAGGTATCTAGCGACCTCTTGGCAGCCGACGCTCGCCTAGCAGAGATGAGCGCTTCGCCTCAGGCTACCACGACGACGCCTAGCGATAGCACGGCTACCCAAGAGGTTACAAGCGATAGCCTCGCCCAGGCTGCGCCCGAGGCAACGACAGAGCCAGCCCCCGCGACAGAGCCAGCGGCTGGCAAAGAGAGCCTCTCTACGTACGTCAATTTCGGCAACTACGGAGGCGCTGTAGTGGGCTACGCCCGCGCCCAGGACATGGCCAAGGTAGACTCTATGCTCCTAGTGGCTAAGGACCAGCGCCTGCTGCGCGAGGACCTTACCTTGATGTGGGGTGTGAAGCCTATCAAGGGAGAAAACAACCGCACGACAGACGTCTATGAGCTGTATGCTATCCGCACCAACCGCAGCATGACGCCCGACCTCGGTGGTGACGCCGTGAGCTCAGCTACGGCAGATATTCAGACTCAGTTTGGTCGCACCGAGCCCTATGTGTCTATGACGATGAACTCCGAGGGAGCTCAGAAGTGGGCACGTCTGACTAGAGACAACATCAACCGCGCTATTGCCGTGGTACTCGACGGAGTGGTGTACTCTGCTCCTAACGTAAACGGGGAGATCACGGGTGGCTCTAGCCAAATCTCGGGCAGCTTCACCACAGAGGAAGCTACCGACCTAGCCAACACCCTCAACTCTGGTAAGATGGCCACGAGCGTAGTCATCGAGCAGGAGAGCGTAGTAGGGCCAACCCTAGGGGATGAGTCGATCCGCTCTGGTGTGATCTCGTTCGTTATCGCCCTGGCCCTCTTGATGCTCTATATGTGCATCGCCTACGGGGTGATACCAGGCATGATTGCCAACGTTGCTCTCATCATCAACAGCTTCTTCACCCTCGGTATCCTAGCTTCATTTGGAGCTGTACTGACGCTCCCCGGTATCGCGGGTCTTGTGCTTACCCTAGGTATGGCTGTGGATGCTAACGTACTCATCAACGAGCGTATTAAGGAAGAATTGCGCAAGGGCAAGGATATGACCCGTGCCATCGCAGATGGTTATGGCAATGCCTTTAGTGCTATCTTCGACTCCAACATAACGAGTATCCTGACGGGGGTTGTACTATTCTACTTCGGCACAGGACCTATCCGTGGCTTTGCCACTACCTTGATCGTTGGTCTAGTAGCTTCCTTCATCACGGCTGTCTTTATGACGCGCATGATCTTCGAGGCACTCGACAAGCGTGGCAAGCTCAAGAATGTTACCTACGACACGGTAATGACGCGCAACTTCCTGACCAACCCTACATTCGACTTCCTCGGTGCTCGCACCAAGGGCTTCGCTATCGTTGGGGCTCTGCTGGTTGCTGGCGTTGTCAGCCTCTTTACCCTCAAGCTCAACCAGGGTATCGAGTTCTCCGGAGGTCGCAACTATGTGGTGAAGTTTGACAAGCAGGTCAATAACGATGAGCTCCGCAGCGTCCTAGCTCCTGCCTTTGACGGCAAGCTAGTACTCACCTCTATCGGTACGGAGGGAGACCAGGTACGTATCTCTACCAACTACAAGATCGAGGAGGAGAGCGAAGCCATCGAGGACGAAGTTAAGACCAAGCTCTACGAGGGTGTCAAGGGCTTCTACACCTCTGCACCAGACCAGGAGCAGTTCCTCTCTACGACGGACTACATCATAGACTCGCAGAAGGTAAGCGCGAGCATGAGCGACGACATCAAGCGCGAAGCGCTCATCGCCGTAACCCTTGCTCTCTTGCTGATGGCGCTCTATATCCTCGTACGCTTCCGCAACGTTGCCTTCTCGGTAGGTGCCTTTGCTTCCGTAACGGCTACGACCCTGATTATTATCAGCCTATATAGCCTACTATGGAAGGTGATGCCCTTCACGATGGAGATCGACCAAAACTTCATCGCGGCGATCCTAGCCATCATCGGTTACGCCATCAATGACGTTGTGATCATCTTCGACCGTATCCGCGAAGAGCTTGGCCTTAATCCCAAGACTGAGCGCAAGGCCCTCTTTAACTTTGCCCTCAACACGACGCTGACGCGTACGTTCAACACCTCGTTTACGACGCTGCTGGTGATGCTTATCGTCTTCACCTTCGGTGGTGCCTCTATGCGTAGCTTCACGTTCGTGATACTACTCGGGGTGGTGTTTGGTACGTTCTGCACCCTCTTCGTAGCTTCGCCTATCGCCTACCTCGTAGCTGAGCGTCAGACGAAGAAGAAGGCTTAGCCCTCCCTAGACGATAGTCTTACAAGCCCCACGCCTCCCCACAGACCTGATAGCAGGTTATGTGGGGAGGCGTGGGGCTTTGTGCTCTAGCCCCTTGGGGTCTTACAAGGTTAGAGGAGATAGGGCATAGCCCTCTACTTACCGAAGCTCCAGCGCAGGGCCAGCGTAGGGATGACTAGCCACTGAGGGGCATCGACGTTTTTGGAGATGCGCAGCTCTGTACCGAGGCTCAGGCGCACATCCTTGTTGAAGCCTCGTATCTTGTCCAGGTTGCACCAAAACTGAGGTTGGCTCATAAACTTGTAGGTCGTGCCATAGGTAGGGCGGGCGTCTTTCTCTCGCCAAAGGGTAGCAAAGCCCGTAGCTTTGAATACCCCCGAGGCGGTGGGGTTATAGTTCCACACTACCGTAGCCTCCCAGTTGTGCGGAGAAGTATGCTTCTTGATATACTTGTAGGTAAGCGTCCAGTTGAGCATCAGCTTGCCGTCTTCCGTACGATAGTGGTAGGTGGCTCCTGTGAAGAAGGCATCCTTGAGCGAGATCGCCATATTGCCCACTGGTGCGGGTGCATTGGCATTGACAAAGCGCATACCGCCATCGTAGCGCACATGCCAAGAGAAGGGTGCCTTCCAAAAGCGTAGGTTGCGCATGAACTTCCAATTGGCCTGCACTGCCCCCTGGCTGAGGAAGTTCATATCCACAAAGTAAAAGGTGTCCCCCCACTTGTCAAGGCTTTTTTGCTCGACCGTCGCAGTGATATAGGGGCGACCAGCCTGCGCGTCGGGGTAGAGCGTACGCCCTAGATCGTAATGAAACTGAATGTTTTGTGCCTCTGCCGAGAGCGAGAGGGAGGCCACAAAGAGGGCTAGTGAAGCGCCCTTGGCCAAGGTGGTTAAGATTTTTCTCATGAGAAATTGAATATTACGTCATGCAATGATTAGGACGAGGCAAAGGTAGTAAAGATGCGCATCAGTACACGCCCCATAGCCCCTTACGACCTCTTGCTCCGCATCGGGGTGGGCCTCTGGGACAGGCGAGCTCGGCCTGCGCGCACCCCTACTAGAAGGGGCTCCTTCTAGGCACAATGTAGAGGCAAACTTTGACTCCCTTTGACGCTCTAGGTTAGAGCGCCAAAGGGCTTTAACTTAGAGCCCTCAAGGGGTTTAACCTAGAGCCCTTGAGGGGTCTAGGGCGAGCCTACTACCCGCTGATAAACAACCACTTACAAAATCGCCATTTGTGCCCTCTATCGCCTCATAGACAAAGAGGATGGTCGCTTCGGGTAAAAGAGCTAAATTTGTGGGATTGAGCTATTCTAGCCCCCCTCATCCAAGGTCGGGGCAAACGACAATAATAGAACATCTATCGGACTGACCTATTTGTAATGAGCAACAAGAGCAAGACCAGGATCCTCCTCATCTATACCGGTGGTACCATCGGTATGCTCGAGAACCCCGCCACAGGCGTGCTTGAGCCGT
>JBGYQR010000106.1:0-5908 GCA_041839075.1 Porphyromonas sp. | reverse complement strand
GTGGCCTTAGGCTATCGTTGGCCAGAAGCTGCTTTATCGCTGCTGGTACCTCCTCTGGCAAGAGAGGGCGCAGGTCATCATACTTGCTAAAATCCATTGTATGGCAAATGAATAAGACGATTGGGAGGGTTACAACGCATCGAGCCCCTCGGTGATCAAGGCTGTTAGGAGCTCGGGCATCTTGAGGCCAGCTGCCGCAACCTGCTGGGGGATGAAGCTCGTCGGCGTCATCCCGGGGGTTGTATTGACCTCTAGTAGCGTGGGATGGCCATCGGCCTCTATGATGTAGTCTACACGGATGATACCACGAGCATCGGTGTAGCCATAGATACGCTTTGTCAGGGCCTGTATCTCCTCGGTGAGTGCCTCCGAGATACGTGCTGGGGTGATCTCCTCGACCTCACCTTTGTACTTGGCATCGAAGTCGAAAAATTTGTTTTTGGTTACCACCTCTGTAACGGGTAGGGCCATCACCTCCCCAGCTAAGGCATAGGCCCCGCAAGTAACTTCTGTGCCAGCAATAAACTGCTCCAGCATCACCTCGCTACACTCCCCCCGGGCGAGGGCGATGGCTGGCCCAAGCTCGTCCTCGGTGTCCACACGGCTTGTCGCGACACTCGATCCGCCCATGTTGGGCTTGACGAAGATGGGAAGCCCCAGGCTATCGATGACCTCTCGGCTACTAGGTGTTGCCTCTGTACGCCCTAGACGGATAGAGCGGGCTACGCGTACCCCAGGGTAAGAGGATAGGTAGCGGTTGCAGTGGTATTTGTTGAAGGTCAATGCTTCTGCAAAGACCCCCCCCGTATTGTATGGAATACCCAGCATATCGAGGTAGCCCTGCAAATGCCCATCCTCTCCTGGCGTACCATGGATGGTGATGTAGGCGTAGCTTGGGATATGCACTCGTCCCTGCCACTCAAAGCCGAAGCTAGCTCGATCTATCGGGATGCGCTCCTGTCCAATCAGGACATACCACTCCCTAGCCTCTATGACGTAAAGGAATGGCTCAAACAGGTTGCTATCTATCCAAGAGCTAATGCCTGCTCCGGAGCGTAACGACACGGAATACTCCCCTGAGTATCCGCCACATACAATCGCTACGATGGGTTTCTTGTTGTCCATATTGTGCACTATGATTGGTTTCGTTGAGAAAGACCTCCCGCTAGTAAAGGGAGATAGAGCCGATAGAGAGATGCTCGAGGTCATCGACCGTCTTGCGGGCCACTAGGCGGATGCTCTGCCCCAAGAGCGGGTGGGGGAGCTCAATGCGCATAGGGATCGGGTTGTGTTTGATATTGCTAAACTCCCCCTCGGCCACAAGGCGATTGTCGATATAGAGCTCGTACTCTTGTATATGCCCCGTTGCATCCCTCCTCTGATCGGGGATATACTCGAGGGCGGAGATTGGTCGCGGTGCGTCCAGGGAGAGCCGTAGCTCCATCTGCCCCTTGGGCAAAGAGACAGCCGTGAAGCCGTTGCCATCTAGTAGGCGACCAGAGACCTGCTTAGCCTCCTGCGTGCTCATCCCCTGGGGCGTGGTCAGCCGGATAATGCTAGGGGTGTAGCCTAGGCGTACACGGGTCGTCGCCGTTGTCCCCGAGGAACCGATGGCCATGGCCTCTATCTCGAGGTGGTGCTCCGAGCTTTCGATTGCAGAGGTGTAGTCTTCCCATTGCCCCCCTGCTAGGCGATAGCGCAAGCGGTTCCCCGAGGCAGGGCTGATGATGGCCACACGTCCATCCTCCTGGCGTATCACCCGAGGCGCCTCGACGAGGTCGGGAGCCAGGTAGGCAGAGAGGCGAGAGAGGCATACCGCGTCGCCCCTAGCTCGCTCTACCGAGAGGCGCAAGCCGTCGGTGTGGGCTGGAGCTTTGAGGCGAATGAGCCGTTTGTAGCCAATCGTCGTCAGGCTATCGGTCGTCTCGATGGGATGCCAGGCTCCAAGGCTATCTCTCGTCTCGAGGCGAAAGGCCTCTACCCGTTGTCCTAGAGGGATATACTCTTGCAGGGCAATGACGTTGATACGCTGCCTAGGGAAGTGTACCTCGAGAGAGGTCTGAGGCTGGGCGCTCACCCAGTAGGTCTCTGCGTCTCCATCTGTCAGAGCGCTTGGGGCGAAGGTCTTAGCGCCCCTTGACCCTGTGGCCTCTCTTGATCCCGTGGAGTGTACTTCTCTGCCCAGGAGCAGGTCATGCTCAAACGTCTTCTGCAGGTGCTCATACCAGCGTACAGCATTGAGCGAGTCGGTCTTGGGGATCCGCCCATCAAGCGCTATGGGGAAGTTAAGCAGGAGGTTGGCATTGCGCCCTACACTCTGATAGTAGAGATTAACCAGGTTGGCAACAGAGCGTACTTGATGATCCTCTCTCTGGTGATAAAACCACCCTGGCCTAATGCTTACATCGACCTCTCCCGGTAGCCAGTCCTCCCCATCGCGCATCCCCCATTGAGCTTCCTTGTGGTGCTTCTCTTTGGCAAACGAGTAGGGCGAGTAATTCGTCTCTCCTGCCCAACCCTGCTCATTGCCTATCCAGCGAATAGTGGGCGCCGTACCTCCAAAGATCATGATGTCGGGATTGTTGGCTCGGAGTATCTTCACCGCCTCTTCGTAGCGGTAGTACTCCTCAGGGTTGATGCTCCTAGTCTCATCGGCGCCTCCATACCAACCCGTTCCCCCGTTGGCCCCATCAAACCAATACTCAAAGAGCTCCCCATATCCCGAGGCTAGCTCTCGGATCTGCTCGTGGAAGACCTCCTGATAGCCTGCCCTACCATACTCGGGGTGGTTACGGTCCCAGGGGCTGAGGTATAGCCCGAGCTTGAGACCATATTTACGGCAGGCCTCACTCAGGTCTTTGACTAGGTCGCCACGACCGCCTTTCCAAGGACTATTCTTGACCGAGTACTCGGTTGTCTTGGTAGGCCAGAGGCAGAAGCCGTCATGGTGCTTGGCTGTGAGGATAACCCCCTTGAGACCAGCGGACTTGAACGTGCGTACCCACTGCTCTACATCCAGCGTGTCGGGGGCAAACGTCTCCACAGGGGTATTGCCATATCCCCACTCGAGGTCGTTGTATGTGTTGAGACCGAAGTGGACGAAGGCATACGTCTCCATCCTTTGCCACACCATCTGAGCCGCTGAGGGTATGGGGTATACGGGCTTGGGAGGTAAGTTTTTAGCCCTTGTGCCTATGCCACAGCCTGTCATGAGGGCTAGGGTGGCAGACATCCACAGGAGGGGTTGGATCAGTTTCATTGTCTAAACGCTCTTACGATAAAAGATGCTCCAGCACATCAATGAAGGAGGCTCCTGTATCGCCCACACAGGGGACGTAGGTGAAGCTCTTGCCCCCCGAGGCCAGGAAGCGATGCCTGTAATCTACGTTGATCTCCTCCAGTGTCTCGAGGCAATCGCAGACGAAACCAGGGCATACGACGACGATGCGTTGGGCGCCCTCTTGAGGCCATGCCTTGACCCTACGGGAAAAATAGGGCTTGATCCACTCATGCAGGCCGAGCCGACTCTGATAGACAAGCTCCACTTGCTCGGGAGCTAGCCCTAGGTCTTGGCAGAGGTAGGTGTATGTGCTCTCGCAGTGTAGGCGGTAGCAGGTCATCTGCTCTTGCGGACTATGCTGGTGCTCGAGGCATCTGTGCCGGTCTCCGTTGCTCGCCTGGCAGGGGCGAGAGAGGTGCGTCATGGGGATGCCGTGCATCGAGATGATGAGCTTATCAAAGGGCTCCTCCAAGTAGGGGCGTATACTACCGGCCAACACCTGACGATAGAGCTTGTCGTTATAAAAGGGAGGTACGATCTCTAGCTCTGCCTCTACCCCGAGCGCTTTGGCCCGCTCTAGAGCATGCACCACCGCCGTCTCAAAGCTCGAGCGTGTATAATGTGGGTAGAGCGGGAGTAGCTTGATACGCTGCACCCCCAGCCCTTGCAGGGCAAGGAGAGCTTCGTCCATCTCTGGCTTGCCATAGCGCATGGCTAGCCCGACAGGCTTCTCTAGTCGTATCGATAGCTCATGGGCGAGACGAGCCGAGGAGCGCACCAGGGGGAACGTCCCGCTCTCGGCATCCCAGATCTTGGCATAGTTGCTAGCCGAGTGAGGTGCGCGCCTAGGGCCGATGATACGGCGTACCAGCAGAGAGCGCCAAAATGGGGCTATGGAGATCACGCGCTCGTCCATCAAGAAGGTCTCTAGATAGGAGCGTACATCCGCAACGCTGGGCGAGGCTGGCGAGCCTAGGTTGATGAGCAAAACACCCTCCTGGGCACCTTGCTTGGCTCCATAGAGCGGCTGTATCGGTACGAACTGGCTCACCCCTGTGTGCGCACTAAGCCTCTGCCCCGTCATCCTCAC
This sequence comes from Porphyromonas sp., assembly GCA_041839075.1. GTDB lineage: Bacteria > Bacteroidota > Bacteroidia > Bacteroidales > Porphyromonadaceae > Porphyromonas. Next base: position 1,538 of record JBGYQR010000106.1, on the reverse strand, counting down.
CGAGGGCAGAGTAGTCTTGGAAGAGAAAATCGTTGTACGGGAAGCGCTGGACGTGTATCTCCTTGACGCAGTCATAGAGGCGCGTCTTGAGGGCGTCTATCCCCTCGAGCTCTCGGGCCGAGACAAAGAGACAGTTCGCTCCCATACGTCCTAGCCAAGTGGCTTGTAGCTCTTCGGGGGAGATATTGCGCTTAGTGCGAGGCGAGAGGTCATCGGCAGGCTTCTCCTCCCACTCAAAGGCATCAATCTTGTTGAATACCAGTAGCGTCGGCTTCTCATCCGAACCAATGATGTCTCTCAGCGTTGCCTGGACAACCTCGATCTGCTCCTCAAAGTTGGGGTGCGAGACATCCACCACGTGTACGAGTATATCGGCCTCGCGCACTTCGTCGAGCGTGCTCTTGAAGCTCTCAACAAGCTCTGTCGGGAGCTTGCGGATGAAGCCCACTGTATCGCTGAGCAAGAATGGTAGGTTGTGCACGATGACCTTACGCACCGTCGTGTCCAAGGTGGCAAAGAGCTTGTTCTCTGCAAACACCTCGCTCTTGGATAGCGTGTTCATTAGCGTGCTCTTGCCGACGTTGGTATAGCCCACGAGGGCGACACGTACCATCTTGCCCCTATTCTTACGTTGCATCGACATCTGCCTATCGATGACCTTGAGCTCCTCTTTGAGGTGGCTGATGCGGTCTTGTATTAGGCGCTTGTCTGTCTCTAGCTGAGTCTCCCCTGGCCCACGCATCCCGACACCGCCTCGCTGACGCTCTAGGTGGGTCCATAGCCTCGTAAGGCGAGGTAGCATATACTTGTACTGAGCCAGCTCTACCTGCGTCTTGGCGTAGGCCGTCTGCGCTCGTGCGGCGAATATATCTAGGATCAAGCTCGTGCGGTCGAGGATCTTGACCTTGAGCTCTGCCTCGATGTTGCGTAGCTGTTTGGGGCTGAGCTCGTCGTCAAAGATGACGAGCCCGATCTCATGCTCCTCTACATAGAGCTTAATCTCCTCCAGCTTACCCTTGCCGACGAACGTTACCGGATGGGCGTTGTCGAGACGCTGGACGAAGCGCTTTAGGGGCTTCACGCCCGCCGTCTCGCTCAGGAACGCTAGCTCGTCGAGGTATTCCTTGACCTGCTCTTCGGTTTGCTGACGAGTAATCAGCCCAACGAGCACGGCCTCTTCGCTCTTGACTTCGGTGATAATAAAATCTCTCATACGAGACAAAGATACCTCATTTCGCCATTTCCCTTGCGCTCCCAGCCAATATGCTGAGGCAAACACAGACCGCTCGGGTACGATCAGCGATGGTGAAGACGACAAGCCCCTAGCCAAGCCTCCATGTCTACGCCCTAGGCATGAGGGAAGGCGCGTGCTCTAGTAGGGGGCGTAGCCTAGTAGGGGGAGGCGAAATCTACCCCCTCAGAACGCTCTACCTTAGAGCCCGATGACGCTCTACCTTAAAGCCCCTGAGGGCTCTAACTTAACGCGAATTCGACGTAAGAGAGTAGCATAAAATACTATTAGTTAATGCGTTTTGAGT
>JBGYQR010000105.1:0-5023 GCA_041839075.1 Porphyromonas sp. | reverse complement strand
ATTGCAGACTTGGAGCAGGAAGCCGAACGGCAACGGTATCTTTCTCAAAAGGAGAAGAATGAAATCCGAAAGGAAGTCGTTCTCTTGCAGGACACAATCAAGGGAAGGGACAGAGCCATTGCCGAATTGAAAGAAACCGTGCAGATTTACGAGGAAGAGCGGAATTGGATAAAACGCTTTTTCAATGGCTTCTATCAATTGCTGAACATTCGTCTGATGCTCCGAAAGATGGATTTCTCTGACGACAGAATAGCGGAGATGTATCGCACGGAGACTCCCCAGCGAGGTATGGCTAAAGCCTATTCGGGATTATACAAGAGAGAGTTTACGGAAGAGGACAGCGAAATCAGTATCATCAAGGATGAGAAGAAACGACCGCTCCTCACTATCAATGGGCTTCCCATTACCGATTGGTGCGAACTAAAATGGAAACAGCTAATCAACCGTAATCGCTCGCAACGGCTGTAATTGCTTTTTTCTTTCACTGACAAGAAGAAAAAGAGGAAAAGACGCTCACTTTCACTCGCAAATATGTACCTTTGCAAGTAGTAAAAGTGAGCGTTCTTTGGCTATTCAAAACAATGTACCTCAAAGCACTCCGCTCATTTCTAAATCGTTACCTATTCATCTATCCTAAAAAGGTAACACTCTACTTCTCAATAAGATAGTTCGTAGGCAAAAAATCTATATGGGTCTTTTGGCGGGGAGATATACTACTCTTTTGGACGAGGAATGGTAGCCAGCTCTACCTATACAAAACCACCCCCTCCCAGCCTAAGCCAGGAGGGGGTGGGGCGTGTAAATGAACAAATATGCTCAGAGAGAATTACTCAAGAGCATTACTTCTTCTTGGCGGGTAGATGAATAGCTACCCCAAGGGCATCAGCAATAGCTTCGTAGAGCGCCTCCGAGTAAGTCGGATGCCCGTAGATGGTCGAGAGCACTTCCTCAGCCGTGGCCTCGATCTCCATCACCAAAGAAGCCTGGCTGATCATCTCTGCGGCCATCGCGCCGATGATGTGTATCCCGAGGATCTCGCCATACTTGTTGTCCAAGATGACCTTGACGAAGCCTGCCGTCTCACCAGAGGCCAAGGCTCGGCCATTGGCTACGAAGGGGAATTTGCCCACACGGATCTGGTCACCATAGTGCTCGCGCGCCTGGTCTTCGGTCAAGCCAACCATCGCCACCTCTGGGCGCGTGTACACGACAGAGGGGGCAGAGAGGAGCTTGAGCTCGGTCTTGTTGCCATGTAGTGCATTCTCAGCAGCCACCTCAGCCATACGGAAGGCCGTATGCGCCAGCATCTTGATACCATTGACATCACCAGGAGCATAGACCCCCTTAACGCTCGTCTCCATGTACTTATCGACCTTGATCTTGCCACGCTCGATCTCTAGGTCAAGTTCGCCCACACCCTCTAGGTCGGGCACACGGCCGATAGAGAGCAGAGCCTTCTCTGCGATGAGCTCCGTACCATCCTTGAGGATGGCTGCCAGCTTGCCAGCTCTGTCTTCGAGGCGCTCGATACCCGAGGAGGTAAGGATCTTGATACCAATCTTCTCCATCTCAGCGCGCAGGGTCTCAGACACCTCGCGGTCAAGGGCAGGGATGATACGATCGGCCATCTCCACAACGGTCACCTTAGTACCTAGAGAACCCAAGGCCTGCGCCATCTCGATACCGATGACACCTCCACCGATGACGACAAGGCTCTCCGGTAGCTCCTGGAGCGTCAGAATGTCGTCGCTGGTCAGCACAGCGGGATGATCAATACCAGGAATGGGGATCTGTGCCACCTTAGAACCACCAGCCAGGATGATCTTGTCGGCCTTGATAATATCCTTACCATCTATGACCACATCCTTGTCCCGGTTGATCTTGCCCACACCGCGGAAGACCTCTACGCCATTGCTCTTGAGCAGCGAATACACTCCGCCGGTGAGCTTCTTGACCACGCTATCTTTGTAGGCAACGAGCTTCTTCATATCGACCACGAAGCTAGCATCCTTGAAGCTGATACCACGAGCAGCGGCTTGCGCCACTCCCTCGAGAATCTCGGCATTGCGCAGGAAGGTCTTGGTGGGAATACAGCCCTTGTTGAGGCAGGTACCGCCAAACTCACCCTTCTCCACAATAGCCACCTTGGCCCCCATCTGGGCGGCTTTGATCGCGGCTACATAGCCAGCAGGCCCACCACCTATCACGGCCACATGGTACGAGCCCTCCATACGGATGAGGGGTAGCTTACCCTCGGTGTCGCTAGGAGCAGCGGGCATCTTGTCGGGAAGGATCTCGTCCTTGGTGCGTACGGTCTCGAGGCTCTCACCAGCCTCACCGATATAGCCGATAACCTCTGCAATGGGCACCGTCTTGCCATCGCCGTGTACGATCTTGAGCAGCACGCCATCAGCCTCAGCCTCTACCTCGGCACTGGTCTTGTCTGTCATGATCTCGAGGATTACGTCGCCGGTCTTGACAGCTTCACCCTCTTGCTTGACCCAGCGCACGATTTCGCCCTCGGTCATATCGATGCCCATCTTGGGCATAATGATTTCTATTGCCATATTGTGTTTTGTGTTCTAATTATTCTTGTTCTACATCTACTTGTCTATTCCCAATAGCCCCTCCGCCGAGGAGAGAAATTCGGACAAAGCCTCCTGTATATCTATCCCCTGGCGGTGGGCCAGCACGACGAGCCACCAGATATTCTCCGCCAGTTTGCTACGTAGCTCCTGCGAAGCACCTACCTTTGGCCACCGCCCCTGCATAGCCATCGTATCGCGAGAGACCAAACCCGCATCGCTCATATAGGCTAGGGCATCCTCGGCAATGCTCCAACGAGAGCCATGGTGCACCTCCTCCAGAGCGTGGTAGGCCTCTCTAATGCTCAGCGAACGCTTGATGATGTCTTCTAATTGCATATTCCTGATGATGCTAGCAGTAACGCCCCTAGGGCTAGGATGGCTGGTAGCCCCTGCTTGAGTAGGATACTAGCCGAAGAGCGCCACGCCCCATAGAGAGCCGCAACGATGACACACGAGAGGAAAAACGTATGTATCCGAACGCTCCACTCCGGCGTATCAACAAAAAAGCCCCAAGCGAGCCCCGCAGCCAAAAAGCCATTGTACAGCCCCTGGTTGGCAGCGAGTCCTTTCGTCTTGGGGAAGAGATCCTCTGACAGTGCTCCCGAGAATACTCTACGACCTATCGTCTCCCAGGCAAACATCTCTATATACATGATATACAGATGTTCGAGAGCCACTATGGCGACGAGGATCTTAGCCACTATATCCATCCTAATCTTGATCGAACTAGAGAGCGCCTACACCAGTAGAGAGAGGGGGTTCTCGAGCAGAGCCTTGAGGTCTTGCATAAACTTGGCAGCCGCCAGGCCATTGATGACGCGGTGGTCACTCGTTAGGCTCATCTTCATAATCGGACGTACCACCACCTGGCCATCACGTACGATGGGCATCTGCTTAGTGGCAGCGATAGAGAGGATGGCACTATTGGGCTGGTTAATAATCGAGGTGAAGCTCTCGACACCATACATCCCGAGGTTGGAGATGGTGAAGGTGCTACCGACCTGATCGGCAGGAGTTAGCTTCTTACCCACAGCACGCTCGGTAATATCCTTGAGACGCACCACGAGTTCGCTCAGACTGAGCTTCTCGGCATTGTGCACGACAGGCACGAGCAGACCCTCGTCCATCCCCACGGCCATAGCTAGATTGACGTAGTCATGTAGAGTAATCTCATTGCCGTCGGGCGAGAGGGTCGCATTGATATAGGGATGCTTCATCAGCGTACGCACGACTGCCAGAGAGATGATGTCGGTAACGGTCATCTTCTTGCCCGTCTTCTCTCGCACGGGCTCAAGGAGCTGAGCGCGTAGCTGAGTAACCTCATGCATATCCACCTCGTAGTTGAGGACGAAGGTCGGAGCAGAGAAATAGCTCTCACTCATACGCTTGGCGATAACCTTGCGCATCATATTCATCGGCACCTTGGTCTCGGAGCCATACTCTCCAGCCGTGGCAGGAGGCGTAGCCACAGCCGTGGCCGATGGTGAGAGGGTATCATTTTGCCCAGGAGTGGCAAAGCTCGTCGTCTTCTTGCGGTCGGGAGCTGGCGCCTTGATGGTAAAGGCATCGACGATACACTCTAGGCACACCTCGGCTCCTACGGGCAAGAGCCCCAGCACATCACGGCGGGTAATCTTGCCCCGCAGGCCAGTCCCTTTGATCTGCTCAAGGTCTAGGCCGTGCGCCTCTGCTATTTTCTTGGCAATGGGTGTGACGCCACCACGCTCCTCGTAAGTGAAGCCAGCCACGTCTTCGGCGTGTATGCGCCCCTTGTAGCCAGTGCCCTCAACCAAATCGAGCGACACCCCCATACGCCTAGCCAAAGCCCTGGCCTTGGGGGTTGCTCGCAGTTTGTTGTCTATCATATTTTTGTCTTATGAGTTTGTTGTTTGTTGTCCCTAATTGTCCTGTGCCCTTAGTCCTCAGCTAGCAAAACGTCAAAGAGCGCCTGCCAACCATCAGCTCGCCTAAAGGGCGATGGCGAAGCCTCTACTGGTGCAAAGATGCTCTCGTCAGCTAGGAGTGCACGCTCCATCAACCTCGAGAGCGCCTCAGCATCAGCCGGAGGGCAAAAGGCCACTCGCTCTGCGCCCGCCGCCGTCTCATGAGCGTAGGGGAGATCAGAGAGGATCATACGCCCTCGTCCTTGAGTGGTCAGCATATACTCCGTAATGGGGAGCCCCCAGGTCTCGATACGCGAGGGGAAGACGAAGCAGTCTGCCAGAGCATAGTGAGCATAGAGGCGGGGCTTGTCTAGTAGCCCTCCGAACTTGATCGACTCGACCCCTCCCCACTGAGCTCGTATCCACTCGGCATACTTATTCTCCTCCCCCGAGATGGTGAGGATGGTTTGGAAGCGCCCTCTTCCTACACGCTCCTCGAGAAGTTGGCTTGCCCGGCATAGCGTCTGATACTCCTTGTGCGTATCGGGCGTT
>JBGYQR010000104.1:0-4892 GCA_041839075.1 Porphyromonas sp. | reverse complement strand
GCTCCTCGTCCGTTCCCTCAAAGAGGATGTCCGTGATGCGAAATCCCAGTATCTCGTTGGCCTGCTCAAAGAGCGCCTTGGCCTCGGGGTAGCGCTCATACAGCTCGCGCCCCATTCCTACAAACTGTGCTCCCTGCCCAGGAAACACGTATGCTTTCTTACTCATTCGTTTTGTTGTTGGTTGTACTATTATTGTTCATTGCCCAGGGAGGCACCCTGCCCTACACCAGCTCAAGCGCTCGGCGTAGCACCTGCCAGGTGCGCTCCACGGAGGCGATATTTACTCGTTCGTCAGGAGAGTGCGGACTGCGGATCGTGGGACCTACCGAGATCATGTCCATCTTGGGCATTACCCCCTGGATGATCCCGCACTCTAGGCCTGCGTGTATCACCGTGACCTTGGGATCTACGCCCAGCACCTCCTGGTAGGCCTGCTTCATCGTGTGCAGGATGGGCGAGGTGGCGTTGGGCGCCCAGCCGTTGTATGCCCCCGAGAAGGTAACGCTAGCCCCAGCCAGCATCATCACGCTCTCGATGGCAGAGGCCACCTGCATCTTGCGGCTCTCGAGCGAGCTACGCACCAGGAAGTAAGCCACGAAGCGCCCACCGCCTAGCGACACGCGCGCCATATTGGTCGAGCTCTCCACCACGCCGGGGAAGGCCGTCAGCATGCTCATCGGGCCATTGACGCAGCCCTCGATAGCGTTGATGATGGCATCCTGTATCTCCTCGGGCACGACCGTCCCAGGTAGGTCGGTGCGCTCGAGCACGAAGCTGATGTTGTCCTCGATGCCCTGGTACTCGGTGCGGATGGTATCCTGGTAGTCGCTGGCAAGCTCCCAGAGCGCACTGGCCTCGTCCTCGGGGATGGTCACCACGGCGAAGGCCTCGCGAGGGATGGCATTGCGCAGAGAGCCCCCCTCGAAGCTCGAGAGGCGTGCGCCACAGCTCTGTACGGCCTCTTTGAGGAAGCGGTTCATCACCTTGTTGGCATTAGCCCTACCCAAGATGATATCCATCCCCGAGTGCCCGCCCTTGAGCCCCGTCAGGGCAATGCGCACGGCTATGTCGCCCTCGGGCGTAGGGGTCTCGTCCTTGTACTCAAGGGTGGCCTCTACGTCCATACCCCCGGCACAGCCGATGAAAAGCTCGCACTCGTCTTCGCTATCCAGGTTGATGAGTATATCCCCCTTGCTAAAGCCCGTCTGTAGGCCATTGGCTCCAACCATACCGACCTCCTCGTCGATGGTAAAGAGCGCCTCGAGAGGGCCGTGCTTGATGTCGCTGGCCTCTAGCACAGCCATAGCGTAGGCCGCGCCTATGCCGTTGTCTGCCCCGAGGGTAGTGCCTCGGGCGTGCACCCACTCGCCATTGATATAGGCATCGATGGGGTCGGTAGAGAAGTCGTGCCGAGTGGCGCTATTGGCCTGAGGCACCATGTCGAGATGCGCCTGGAGCGTTACCGTGGGGCGCCCCTCCATACCTGGGGTGGCAGGCTTGCGGATGATGACGTTGCCGACAGCATCACGCTCGGTGGGCAGGCCTAGACGCTTGCCCAGGGCGATGACATACTCCTCGGTGGCCTTGGTCTGGCCTGTGGGGCGTGGGATCTGCGTGAGGTCGTAGAAGAAGCCCCAGACGGATTGTGGGGAGAGAGACTTGATTTCTGTTGCCATAGAGTCTGTGTTCTTGAGAATGTTGATTTGAGTGATTGCTTGAGATGGATTGTTGGTAATGCTTGGTGGATATGTTAGTTTGTCGTTGTGTATAACCTACGTTGATAGCGCCTGTTGATGATGGGCAGAGCTACGATGGCTACTAGTCCCACGAGGGTTATCCATAGCGTTTGTACGCTGTGCACAATCAGAGCATAAGCCCCCGCATCCTCCCGAGAGACGCCATAGTACACCAGGGTCGTGATCATCATAAAGTGCCAGGGGCCCAAGCCTGCCTGCACTGGGGCGAGCACCGCCGCGCTACACATAGCAAAGGCGATGATGCCGACCTCTATGGGCAGAGAGCGCGTAAACTCAAAGGCAAAAAACGCCGTATAGAAAAAGGCAAAATACCCCAGCCATATCAGCACGCTATACCCTACGAACAGCCAGCGCTCTGGCATATACCGCACGCTACACACCCCCTGGATGACGCGCCGAGTGCCCTCTGAGGCACGGCTATTGGGATAGCGGCGCAGGAGCATCACCCCGAGGGCGACTAGGAGCACGACGACCCCTAGAGCTACATACACCCACACGGATCCCAGGAGCGAGCGGGCGCCATCGCCTATGCTCGGCTGAGCCTCCAAGACGCCCACGAAAAACGGGGTGTAGGCCACGAGTGTCCCTACAAATATAAGGCCTAGAGCGCAAACATCCGCCAGGCGATCCACCACGAGCGTCCCCAGCAGGGTCGAGAATGGCATCTGCTCATAACGCTTGTACTCGGCACAGCGCCACAGCTCGCCTGCACGCGGTATGCCCATATTGACCGTATAGGAGCCCAGCACCGTAGCGATGGCATTGATCCGTCGGGGCTCGGCCTCTCCCGCGGGGAGCGAGGCTCTGACCAAGAGATGCCATCTATACCCGCGTATGACGTTGGCCACGAGGCCGAAGATGAGGCTTAGCCCCAGCACCTTATAGTCCACCCCCGAGTGCAAGACGCCCACGACCTGGCTCATATCCATACCTCGGTATATGAGCCACAGCACCAGCGCACCAAACAGGAGGGGCAGCCCCAGGCGCAGGGCCGACTTCCAGTATTCTGACTTCATCGACTACACTCCAGCCACGCGGGGCTCGTCCTCTCGGCGGAGGCTCGACCCTGGGCTTATACTATTGATCTAAATAATGACTAAGCAAATGTACTACAATTCTTTCGCTCATCCCACCTTGAGGGCACGCCCCCGGGGTGGGCAACACGCCTCCACCAGCCTTTTGATCCGGCTACACTCAGGGCGAGCAAGCAGGCTAACGGCACCACCACACGCCTTCTCCTCAGCGCCCGAGGGGCAAGCGGGACAAGCGGGACACGGCTCACCACACGAGGAGCACACCCCGCACAGGCGAGACTTGTGTAAGTAGATAAAATTGAGCACCTTTGCAGGAACAATTGAGTAAATCTCCAGACACTTTTGAGTAAAACCGCTGGGACTTTTGAGTAAAATCCCCACCACAATTGAGTAAAACCCGTCAGAGCAATGAGCACGAACTATATCCGCCGACCATACCACACGCTCAGGACACGCCTCCAGGAGCCCAGGAGGTTCATGCAGGTATTGGCAGGCCCGAGGCAGGTGGGCAAATCGACCCTCATGAGGCAGGTGCTAGAGGAGACGCCCATCCCATACTCGATGGAGGTGGCAGATGCCATCGACCCGAGCGACAGCGACTGGATACGCCGAGTGTGGGAAGGAGCCCGCACGACTATGGCCCTGCGCGGGGAGCCCGAGCGCCTGCTTGTGATCGACGAGATCCAAAAGATCGACAATTGGAGCGAGGTCGTCAAGAGAGAATGGGACGAGGACACGCGCAAGCACGTCAATCTCAAGGTGGTACTCCTGGGCAGTAGTCGCCTGTTGCTCAAGAGGGGGCTCACCGAGTCGCTGGCAGGGCGCTTTGAGCTTATTCGCCTCGGGCATTGGAGCTACCGAGAGATGCACGACGCCTTCGGAGTAACCCTCGACGAGTACATCTACTTCGGTGGCTACCCCGGGGCCGCCCACATGATCAGTGACGAGAGGCGCTGGCGTAGGTATATCAAGGATTCGCTAGTAGCTCCCGCCATCGAAAAGGACGTGCTGATGACCTCCAACATCTACAAGCCTGCCCTGATGAAGCAATTGTTTGAGCTCGGCAGCGGGTACTCTGCCGAGATACTCTCGCTGACCAAGCTGATGGGGCAGCTACAAGATGCTGGCAACGTGACCACCTTGGCTTCGTATCTAGAGATACTCGACCAGTGTGCCTTGCTGACGGGATTGCGTAAGTATGCCCATGACGATGCCCGCAAGCGTGGCTCCATCCCCAAATACCAGGTCTACAACAACGCCTTGCTGACGGCATACAAAGGGCGGTCGTACCTCACGGACAGAGCGGACACGAGGCTTTGGGGGCGATGGGTAGAGAGTGCCATAGGGGCTCATCTGCTGAGCATGACCGAGGAGCTAGGCTACGAGGTCTATTACTGGCGAGAGCCCGCTAGAGACAAGGCTGGCAAGGACAGGGAGGTAGACTTCATCATCGTGCGCGATGGTGAGGCGACAGCCATTGAGGTCAAAAGCGGTCGGCGCGGGATGAACTCAGGCTTGCCTGCTTTTGTCGAGGCATTTCGCCCCAAGAAGTCTTTTGTCGTGGGCACGGGAGGCGTCTCGCTCGAAGACTTCCTAGGGAGCGACATAGAGGCATTGTTGGGATGATATGCCTTGTGGCGTGACCAATCCAAGGGAGATGCTCCAGGGCAGAGCGTCTCCCTTGATTTCTTAATGCGGTTCCCAAGGCTGCACCTCGTGGAAGTGAAGGTACAGCTGCTAATACATAACAGAAGTAGGAGATTATGAATGCTTGTCCATCAAAAAGGGTATCCGAGTAACATTTTTGTTACTCGGAACCCTTTACTTCTCACTCTTATAGTCTTTAATCAATCGTATTGTTTTAGAGATGGTAGCGAGAGAGATGGTGATGATATTTATCCACCCTGGCCAGAAATCTAGACATACCCCTCCCAACATCCATAACACCCATAGCAGTATTGCAGATAGGGAATAAAGACGAAAGAGTTTATAACAAAGAGTTACTTCTGCTGATAAGACCATAGAGTTCATGATAGTTTTGATTATTTGTGTGAGAAGTATTTCCTGCAAATCTAGGTGATATTATCAACACAAACAAATC
>JBGYQR010000103.1:0-12159 GCA_041839075.1 Porphyromonas sp. | reverse complement strand
TCATTGACGCTGATCCAGGGGAGGGTGCGGGCGGCGTTTTGCCAGTAGTAGCTATCCCCATCGAGAGACACCTCGTAGATGGTGATCTCGGGGCGGGTCTCTCTGAGCTTGTGGAGGCTGGCCACGAGCATGGGCGACCACTGGGCACTATAAGCCGTGAAGCTAACCAAGACAGGCCCTTGCTTGGCCAGATCCGTAAGGCTCTGCATCTGCCCCTTGTTGTCATGTAGGGCAATCTCGGGGAAGTCGAGGATGCTAGCTGCCTCGGCCTTCTCCTGGGCAGAGCGCTCCCAGGCACGCTTGGCACGCCCTCTGGCGACAGCCCTTAGGGCTATATCCTTGAGGAATGGCGTATAGGGAGCGTCGGCGTAGTAGAGGTCGTAGGCGGTAGCTACGGCAGCGAAGGCGCGCTCGTCGCTGTCTTCGTCGGCCGAGAAATAGAAGGCCTCGCTATCCCCCTTGCGCTGGAAGAGGGCGAAGTAGGCCACGGGGCTCTTGGGCTCGGTGAAGATGAAGCGGTTGGTCAGCGTCGTCTTGAGCTGGCGGGCGATCTGATCGACCTGCTCACTGGCTTCCTCCAGGGCGATGGTGCCTGCGTTGTAGAGCCTCAGCACGCTATCGATACGGCTGTCGGCTCTCTGACGGAGCTGTATGACCTCGCGCATCTGATGGTTGTATGGGTCTGCCTCGGTGAGCTCGTAGCTAGCCAGTAGGTTGGGAGCACTAGACTTGATGACGACGTGTGTCGCCGAGTCAGCGGCAAAGGGGATGCTCTGCTTGCCCAGCCTTACCCGGTAAAACATAGGGTAGTGCGTGCCATCGTGTACGAAGCGGAAAGAGCCCTGCTTGTCGAGGCGTACCGAGTCGAGGCTCATGACGTTGCCTGTGCCGACTTCTTCGAGATACAGCATCTCTCCCTCGGCTCCTGATATGGTGCCCTCGGCCGTGAAGCGGTTGCTATTGCCCGAGCAGGCTACTAGCCCGATTAGAGAGAGGATGAGGGTCGATGACTGACTTATTTTCTTGATCATAGACATGGTGTATATATACTCGCTTGGTGGTGGGGTGATATTACAGTCTTGTTGTGGACTCGTTGGGTAGGATGGGCTTCCCCTGGTGATGGGCGACCACGAGCTCCTCGGCCTTGTCGATCCAGCCCATCAGTTCCTCCCGGGTCGTTGCCCTAAGCATCGCAATGCGGATAGGTCTGAAGTGGTCAATGCCCTTGAATACGGGGCTAGCTGCGATGTGTCGCCTGCTGTGTAGGATGCCACGGCGCTCGTCGAGCTTTTGGATATTGTTGTCTACCTGCTCGCGTAGGACATCGATGTAAAACGAGGGCGCGCGCAACTCTAGAGCCTCCTGGGTACGTAGGTAATGCTTCATCTCCTCAAAGATCCAGGGCTGTCCGATGCTGGCACGTCCGACCATCACGCCATCGACGCCATAGCGATCGAAGGCGCGCCAGGCCTCCTCGCCCGTAGTGATGTCGCCGTTGCCTATGATGGGGATGTGCATGCGGGGGTTGTTTTTGACAGCGCCTATGAGCGTCCAGTCTGCTTGCCCCGTGTACATCTGAGCCCTGGTGCGTCCGTGTATAGTCAGAGCCTGTATGCCACAGTCTTGTAGCTCCTCGGCGAGCTCTACGATGATGCGGCTATCGTGGTCCCAGCCCAGGCGCGTCTTGACCGTAACGGGTATGTCCACAGCCTTGACGATAGAGCGTACAATCTCGACCATCACCTCGGGGCAACGTAGCATACCGCTACCGGCTCCCTTGCCTGCGACCCGCTTGACGGGACAGCCAAAGTTGAGGTCGAGGACGTCGGGCCCTGCCTCTTGGCAAATTTTGGCGGCCTCGACCATAGCCTCTACATCCCTGCCGTATATCTGAATGGCCGCAGGGCGCTCTTCGGGAGCGATCGTCAGCTTGCGTGTCGTGCCAGCGATACCTCGTATGAGGGCGTCGCTACTGACGAACTCCGTATAGACCATGTCCGCGCCAAACCGCTTGCACAGCAACCTAAAGGCTACATCCGTAACGTCCTCCATCGGTGCCAAGAGGAGAGGTCGGTCTCCGAGGTCTATGTTGCCTATCTTCATTGATCGTTGTCTTAGTTCTGTTTAGGTAGGGCATCCAGCTCAGCGAGGTATTCCTCCGCCTTGGCTAGTGCCTTGTGAATATCAGAGCAAATATACTCAGCTCCTATAATATCTACGATATGGGTTTGCGTCAAGGTGGCGTGCACGTTGGGCGTTACGCCACTGAGGATGATGCGGGTGCCTTGCCGGATGCTGTTGCGACATAGCTCTCCGAGGTTGTGTACGGCTGTCGTGTCCATGAAGGGGACGAAGCGCATACGTATGATGCGCACCTTGGGCGAACGCTCGCCCGCTACCCCCGTCATGATCTCCTCAAAATGGTTGGCGATACCGAAGAAGAAAGGCCCCTCGATCTCATACACCTCTACCCCCCGAGGTAGGGTGAGTAGCTCTGTGTCGGTGTGGAGAATATCGCCCTCGTCGGAGAGGTCCAACTGGTGGCGAGACACATGGATATGTGTCGAATCGATCATGCGCTTGAGGAAAAAGAGCATCGAGAGCAATAGCCCCGTTTGGATGGCAAACGTTAGGGCGAAGATGAGGGTAAAGGCAAAGGTTACCCACAGGACGATGACGTCGGCCTTGGGGCCTCGCATGATACTGCGTATGGTCTTGACGCCGCTCATGTTGATGGCTACGACCACCAGCACACCAGCTAGCCCCGCCATAGGGATGTAGGAGACTAGAGGCATGAGGAAGAGGAAGCACAGTAGCAGGACGATGGCGTGTATGATACCAGCCATGGGCGTGCGGCCTCCGTTGTTGATGTTGGTCATCGTACGTGCGGTAGCTCCCGTTACGGGCATGCCTCCGACGAGCGAAGTGATGATGTTGGCTAGGCCTAGCCCGATGAGCTCGGTATTGGGGAGGTGTCGGTCTCTAATCAGTCCGTCTACAATCCGTGCCGTCAGTAGGCTCTCGATGGCGGCGAGTATGGCGATGGAGAAAGCCGGCTGGGCCAGGTTGGCAATCATCGAGAAGTCTAGCGGAGGCAAGCTGGGGGTGGGCAGAGTGCCTGAGATAGAGAAGCGGTCTCCGATGGTTGCTACGCTGTCGATACCGAGGTGCAGGCGCATGAGGTAGACGACGAGGGTACCGATGATGAGGGCGATCAGCGCTCCGGGTACAGCCTTGGTGATGCGTGGGGCGAGCTCTATGATGGCGATGGTGCCGAGCCCTACGGCCAGCGTAGCCCAGTCCACATGATGCGCATGGCTGATGTAGAGCTCCCATTTGCTTAGGAAGTCGGCTGGGATGTTTTGTAGTCCTAGGCCGAGTAGCTCGTTGATCTGGGTCGAGAAGATGATGACGGCCATCCCTGCCGTAAAGCCTATGACAACGGGGAAGGGGATATACTTGATGAGGGCTCCGACATTGGTCATGCCCATGACGATGAGCATCAGCCCTGCTAGGATGGTGGCCATCACGAGCCCAGGCATACCATATATCTGTACGACGCTGTATGCGATGATGATGAACGAGCCCGTAGGCCCCCCGATCTGCACCTTGCATCCGCTCAGTAGGGCGATGAGTAGTCCGCCCACGATGGCAGAGATGAGGCCGACCTCGGGAGACACACCACTAGCGATGGCAAAGGCTAGGGCTAGAGGCAGTGCCGCCACGATGGCGACGATGACGCCAGCCATTGCGTCGGCGGACAGCCCTTGGCGTGTGTAGCCAGCAAAGGCGTCTAGGATACGGGGCTTGAATTCAATCTTTGGCGTAATCATTGCGACTATGAGCAACCTTGTTTTGCGCCACAAAGTTAAGTAATTCGTATTAGGCAAGTAGACTGACAGAGGCCTGGCTCGGGCTGACGCATTACTTTGTTCTGGTTAGTTTTGTGTAGTTATTGGATCTTCAGTGTGTTTATGTACAATCTCTACGCTCCCTTTCTTGCGGTGTCGGATCCGCGCCGCGATCACAAGAAGCTTTACCCGATGGACTACTTTCTTCTTGTCGTCTTCACCTCCAGCCTCTCTGGCTGCCAGTCGTGGTACGACATAGAGGACTATGCCAAGGACTGGGCAGAAGAACTCAAAGCATTATACCAGAAGCTTACAGGAGAGACGCTGGAGCATTATACGCCCTGTCATGACACGCTCACAGAGCCATTAGCCTGCTTGATATAGAGAGCTTTGAGCGCGTCTATTGCTTGTGTCTGGAGGGATTCTTAGGTTGCACCTTGGGCAAGCACCTAGGCATTGATGGCAAGACGATGAGAGGGGTAAAGAAACTGAGCTTTGATAGCGCTTGTCACACCATCTCAGCCTATGCTCCTCGCGGTTTAGCAAGCGTAGTTCAGGTGTGCAAGTAGAACTAGGCCATGGGCGCATAGAGACACGTCTGGAGGAGAGTCTGCTTCATCCTTTATCCCTAGAGCCATCGAGTGTTTTGTCTCGCTGGGCTAATCTCTCCTCGGTGCATAAGGTCACGCGTATTCGGGAGGATAAGAAGACGGGGAAGAGGAGCCAAGAGGTGGTGTATTATATTTCTTCTGAGGTGAATTTGCCCCGTATCCGTACAGTGATCAGGGTAATCGCGTCAAAATGTAACTGACTGATTATCAATAGGAACTTCTTCTGTTAAAAGGAGAGTAAGATAAGTAGAGTTTAGAAAAACTATCTGATAATCAATGCTTTAAGGATGGGTAAGGATTTTAATGCGATAGACCTGTACAGTGATCCGCGAGCATTGGGTCATCGAGAACAAGCTCCACTATATGCTTGATGTCTACTTGGGTCAGGATATGAGTAGCAAAAGGCAAGGTAATGTTGCTCAAATTATGGACATCATAATGAAGGTTAATCTCTTCATTATGCAGAGGTTGCGAGAGCGTAAGAAGTCATCTATACCAAGGGTGCAGAAGTTCTTAGCCAGGCTAAACCCAGAGCTCATAACCCAGCTCGAAGTTTGATGCGGTAGCCTTGGGGCGTAGGAGCATTGCCCCGCTTGGTTAGTTTATTGATATCTCCACCGTTCATTTGTGCCCTACGGCCATCCCTCCCCCTCGAGAGGCGACTCGCTTCTCGAGGGGGAGGGATGTATATACTCCGTAGATAAGGGGAGGGAGGGTAGACGAGAGCTGGCGATTAGCTATCTTTGCATCAAACAAAACAGCAAGGAATGGACATAACTCAGGATTCCTCTCTCTCCTCTCCCGTACTATTGCTCCTGGATAGTAGCACCTCGGCTTGTAGTGTTGCCCTGAGTGCTGGAGAGCATCTCATCGAGCACCTATGCCAAACTACGGCTCAGGGACAGCATAGCAGCTTGCTAGCTCCAATGGTTGAGCAACTGCTCAGTAAGGCGCGTAGCCTCTCGCTGAGGCTCGATGCCGTCGTGGTCAGCGCGGGACCAGGGAGCTACACGGGGCTACGTATCGCTTCGTCTTTGGCCAAAGGGCTCTGCTTTGGTCTCGGTATTCCCCTTGTGGCGGTATTGACCCTAGATATGATGGCCTCGGGCTATGGCGCACAGCTGGCAGAGCGAGGCGGCTCCGAGAGACCTCGACGCCTAGTGCCTATGCTTGATGCACGGCGGATGGAGGTCTACACAGCCCTCTTTGATGAGCGAGGGGGGCGACTATCCGAGGACGTAGCGCTAGTGCTCTCTAGGGAAGAGTGTCCTTTTGATGGGATGCAGTCGTTTGATTACCATTTTCTTGGAGATGGAGCGGGCAAGGTCGAGGGGCTTTGGCCTGGGAGCTACTGCATAGCCTCGGAGTTCGTCCCCGAGGCGCGCTATATGCTTCCGCTGGCGCTTCGGGCTTATCGGGATAATGATTTCGTAGACCTGGCCTATTGGACCCCGCATTACCTCAAAGAATACGTGGCCGTCGTCGGCAAGAACAAAGTACTGGGCTAGGGCAAAGCAAATAAAGCGAGTAGATGAACCAGGTCATACTCATTGGTGTAGTAGAGCGAGCGGTCGAAGTACGCTACTTCGGCCCTGGCCACGTCCATGCTACGTTTACGCTCAGGACTAGCGAGCACTTGCCTACGGAACAAGATCCAGAGCGCATCATCGAGACCCGACACCGCATATCGGCCTGGGGAGATATGGCCTTGAGGCTCGAGCGGGACGTTAGGGTAGGGGCTACGATGCGTGTCGTGGGGCGACTTACTTATGAGCGGGACTGGAGCCAGATGGGTATGGAGCAGGTGTGGGCGAGCGTTGGGTGCCTAGAGCTAGAGACCTTGCAAGCTCCGAGTGATATAGCCTCTACCACCTCTTTGGCTCCTGCTGCTCCCGAGATTGATTGGGCGAACTTTGCCCCCATGGCAGACGAGGACCCTATGGCCTAGAGCGCTGGAGCATATTGGCCACACCACGCTATCGCAATTATATCCAACCGCATGGACTATCAGATCGTATCGCAGTTTGCCCCTACGGGTGATCAGCCCGAAGCCATAGACCAGTTAGTGAGAGGCTTCGTCGCTGGAGACGAGGCGCAGGTGTTGCTCGGAGTAACGGGATCGGGCAAGACCTTTACGGCGGCTAACGTTATCGCCAGGCTGGGCAAACCCACCCTGGTGCTTAGCCACAACAAAACGTTGGCCGCTCAGCTGTATGCAGAGCTGAAGGCATTCTTCCCCCACAATGCGGTGGAGTACTTCGTCTCCTACTACGACTACTACCAGCCCGAGGCCTATATCGCCTCTAGCGATACCTATATCGAGAAGGATATGGCCATCAATGCCGAGATAGAGAAGATGCGCCTTAGGACAACGGCAGCCCTCCTCTCGGGGCGTAGCGATGTCATCGTCGTCTCTAGCGTGTCCTGCCTCTATGGTATGGCCGACCCCTCGGTCTTTTCCGAAAAGATCATCCAGCTACGTGTAGGCCTACGCTACCCTCAGGAGCAGCTCAAGCACGACCTGGTGAGCAACCACTATATCAACGACCGCGTCACCTTTGATAGCGGGCACTTTAGGGTCAAGGGAGACACCATCGATGTCTTCCCCGCCATAGAGGGCTATACGGGCGTGGCCTATCGCATTTCGCTTTGGGACGACGAGATAGAGCGCATCGCCTCCTTTGATCCGCAGAGCGGTCGGGAGTATGGGCCGATGACGCATCTGAGCATACACCCCGCCAACCTTTTCGTAACGACTGACGAGCAGGTCAAGATAGCCTTGGAGCAGATCTCCCAAGACCTCATGCTTCGCGTCATGGAGCTGGAGTCTCAAGACAAGATATACGAGGCTAAGCGTCTGAGCGAACGCGTATCCTACGATATGGAGATGATACGAGAGCTGGGCTATTGCTCGGGGATAGAGAACTACTCCCGCTACTTCGATGGGCGCCAGGCGGGCGATCGCCCCTATTGCCTCCTGGACTATTTCCCTAAGGATTTCTTGATGATCATCGATGAGAGCCACGTGACGATCCCGCAGATTAGAGCCATGTACGGCGGAGACCGCAGGCGCAAGGAAAATCTCGTAGACTACGGCTTTAGGTTACCAGCCGCCCTGGACAATCGCCCTCTGACCTTTGAGGAGTATTCGCTCCTAACTCCTCGGACGCTCTATATCAGCGCCACACCAGCCGAGTATGAGCTGGAGCAGGCGGGAGGCGTCGTGGTCGAGCAGCTCATCCGTCCGACGGGTCTATTAGACCCCGAGATAGAGGTGCGCCCCACCCTCAACCAGGTCGATGACCTAGAGGAGGAGATACGTCAATGTATCGCCCAGGGGCATAGGGTACTGGTAACGACCCTGACCAAACGTATGGCCGAAGAGCTGAGCGACTACCTCACTCGACACCAGGTGAGTTGCAGCTATATCCATAGCGATATAGACACGCTCGAGCGTATTCGTATCATGGAGGACCTACGCAAGGGAACCTATGACGTGCTCATCGGCGTCAATCTCCTGCGCGAGGGGCTAGACCTCCCCGAGGTCGCTTTGGTGGCTGTGCTAGATGCCGACAAGGAGGGATTCTTGCGCTCGCACCGCTCTCTGACGCAGACGGCTGGTAGAGCAGCGCGCAATGTGGCTGGGCGTGTGATATTCTATGGAGATAAGGTAACGCCTAGTATGCGCCAAACCATAGACGAGACGGCGCGCAGACGCAGCAAGCAGATGGCCTATAATGAGCGGCATGGTATCACGCCTAGACAGATTGTCAAGAACGCCCCATCGGTGTGGAGCAAGGACACCCAGGGCGAGGCTCAGCATCAAGCAACGAGGCAAAAAGATAGAGAGCAGGCTAAGAAGCGCCTGGCTTCGATGCCGTCCGATAAGCTCAAGGCCTTGGCTGACAAGCTGAGAGGGGAGATGATGAAGGCGGCCGAAGCCCTAGAGTTTCTAGAGGCAGCCCGCCTGCGCAACGAGCTCCAACAGGTAGAGGAGGCGATGAGAAAGTAGACTTGCCTACCTTTGTAAGACAAGAAACAAAAACTAATGATAGACGAGGATATTATATACGACCATCTGGAGAGCCAGCCTATATTTCGTCTCATCGGAGAGGTAGCCGATGAGCTAGGGCTAGAGACCTACGTCGTCGGAGGGTACGTGAGAGACCTATGCCTATATCGTCCTAGCAAGGACATAGATATAGTATCGGTAGGCAGAGGGATCGAGCTTGCCGAGGCTGTGGCCAAGAAGTTAGGCCGAGGGGCTCATCTATCGGTCTTTGCCCGCTTTGGCACGGCACAAGTCAAGCAGGGAGACCTAGAGATAGAGTTTGTCGGGGCTAGGCGAGAGAGCTACTCGCCCGATAGCCGTAAGCCCTTTGTCGAGGATGGTACGCTCGAGGAGGATCAAGAGCGTCGAGACTTCACCATCAACGCGCTAGCCGTCTGCCTCAACGCTGATCGCTTTGGCGAGCTGGTCGATCCGTTTGGAGGGCTTGACGATATGGAGCAGCTTACCATCCGCACTCCTCGAGATCCCGACATCACCTTTAGCGACGATCCCTTGAGGATGATGCGCGCTATTCGCTTTGCCTCTCAGCTGGGCTTTTTCATAGAGCCCGAGACATTCTCGGCCATTGGCCGCAATGCCGATCGCATCAGCATTATCTCTAGCGAGCGTATCATCACAGAGCTCAACAAGATACTCCTCTCTCCTCGCCCTTCGATAGGCCTATCCTTGTTTGAACTGACGGGGCTGATGGCTCGCGTCTTTCCCGAGCTACTAGAGCTCAAAGGGGCGGAGACGCGCGATGGCATTGGGCACAAGGACAATCTGACCCATACCTACAAGGTCGTGGACAACCTCGCCTCTGAGCTTAACGCCCGCCCCCGAGAGGAGCAAGACCTTTGGCTCCTATGGGCAGCGCTCCTACACGATATAGGCAAGCCACGTACCAAGCGCTATGATGCTCGCCTGGGGTGGAGCTTTCACAACCACAACTACGTCGGAGCCAAGATGCTCCCCAAGATATTCAAGCGCCTGCGCCTACCGCTAGACCACAAGCTGAAGTATGTACAGAAGCTCGTGGATCTGCACATGCGTCCAGCCACGCTCGTGGACGAGGGCGTAACGGACTCGGCCGTGCGTCGCCTCCTCTTTGAGGCAGGTGATGATATCGACGACCTGATGCTCCTGGTCGAGGCCGACATCACTAGCAAGAATCCCCAGCGCGTACGGCGCTACCTCGACAACTATGTCGTAGTGCGACAGAAGCTCAAGGACATAGAGGAAAAGGACCGCATTCGCAACTTCCAACCGCCTATCAAAGGTGAGCTCATCATGTCTACCTTTGGACTAGCGCCCTGCCACGAGGTCGGCGTCATCAAGGATGCCATCAAAGATGCTATCCTCGATGGCATTATCCCTAACGAATACGAGGCGGCCTATGACCTCATGCTCCGAGAGGCTGAGCGTCTCGGACTAAGGCCAACCTTGCCACAATAATCCCTACTACTTGTTATGAGCCCATCAGCCCTCATCATCGTACCAGCTCGCTATGCCTCTACCCGCTTCCCTGGCAAGCCATTGGCCCTACTGGGCGGTAAGCCTATCATTGCCCACGTGATCGATAGAGCGCGACTGACGGGGCTCCGTATCGTGGTCGCAACGGACGATGAGCGTATCCTGCAGGCCGTCCGAGCCTACGGGGCAGAGGCCGTGATGACCAGCCCTGATCATCCCTCGGGGACAGACCGCGTCATCGAGGCCTACCGCAAGGTGGGGCAGGGAGAGCAGATCGTCATCAACCTCCAGGGCGACGAGCCATTCGTCCTCCCAGAGCAAATACACAGCCTTGTCTCGGCTTTTGACCCAATAGGAGATACGGCTATCGCTACGCTGGCTGAGACCTTCCCCCAAGAGACCTCCAACCAAGAGCTGTGCAACCCCAACCTTGTTAAGGTCGTCCGCGCTCCCCAGGGACAGGCCTATTACTTCAGTCGCTCCCCCATCCCTTATCTCAGAGGCGTTGAGGCCGGGTGGTGCGCTCAGCATCAGTACTATCGGCATATAGGGTTGTATGCCTTTAGGGCAGATGTCTTGGAGCAGATCGCCTCGCTCCCTCCCTCTACACTAGAGCGATGCGAGAGCCTCGAGCAGTTGCGCTGGCTCGAGGCGGGGCTTACGATCCGAGTGATGGATACCTCTACCTCCACCATCGGCATAGATACGCCCGAAGACCTTCAGCGCGCAGCCGCCTTCCTCTCCAGCCACTCACAAAATCTCAGCGGTGATAGATAGCCAGACCAAGCAGCGCATCCTAGATGCTGCCAATATCTTGGAGGTCGTCAGCGACTTCGTGAGCCTGCGCCGCTCGGGTGTGAGCTACGTGGGGCTATGCCCGTTTCACAACGACCGCAAACCGAGCTTCTATGTCTCTCCTAGTAAGAATGTCTGTAAGTGCTTCTCTTGTGGCGAGGGGGGCTCTCCTGTGCATTTCTTGATGAAGCATGAGCAGATGAGCTATGGGGACGCCCTGCGCTATCTAGCCAAGAAATATCATATCGAGATAGTCGAGCGGGAGGAGACCGATGAGGAGAAGGCAGCCGCCAGTGAGCGTCAGAGCCTATTCATCATCAACGAATACGCACAGGGATTTTTTCGTCGCCAGCTGCTCGAGACCGAAGAGGGGCGCCATATAGGGCTTAGCTATTTCCTCGAGCGTGGCATTCGCCCAGAGACGATAGAGAAGTTTGGGTTGGGCTACTCTCCCGAGCTACGTACCGCCCTTACGGACGAGGCCGTTAAGCAAGGCTTTGCTCTAGAGCGCCTCATCAAGGTGGGGCTTAGCGTTGCTTACGAAGATAGCAATCGCCCCCCCATAGACCGCTTTCGTGGGCGTGTCATCTTCCCCGTTCGCAACCTCAGCGGGCAGTATGTAGCCTTTGGCGGACGTGTGATGAGCAAGACCGACAAGACGGCCAAGTATGTCAATTCGCCCGAGAGCTCTATCTACTCCAAGAGCCGCGAGCTCTATGGCCTCTACCAAGCCAAGGGGGCTATTGCTAAGGCTGGTAAATGCTACCTCGTCGAGGGATATACCGATGTCTTGTCGATGCACCAGGCGGGTATCGAAAACGTCGTCTCCAGCTCCGGCACAGCGCTTACCCAGGGACAGATACGCCTCTTGCGTCGCTTCAGCGAGCACGTTACCGTCTTGTACGATGGCGATAGCGCTGGTATCAAGGCGGCTCTCAAGGGGATAGACCTGCTTTTGGAGGAGGGGCTAAATATCAAGGTCGTCCTACTGCCCGAGGGCGAAGACCCCGATAGCTATGCGCGCAGTCATACGTCAGAGGAGTTTGTCCGCTTCCTTGCTGAGCACGAGGTCGATTTCATCTCGTTCAAGATAGAGCTCTATCGCGACGATATGCAGCGAGACCCTATACGGCGCGCTGAGCTCATCACCGACATCTTGCGTAGCATTGCCTTGATACCCGATACCATCAGACGTACGGTGCTGATACAGACCTCGGCGGGAGAGCTTCGTATGGACGAGGGGTTGCTGAGCCGTGAGGTCAATAGGCTACGGGCTCAGGGTGTACGTGCCTCGTCCGACTATATCACACCTCCCTCCCAGGCGCCTCTGTTGCAGACGGCTCAGCCGTCTGTGATGGTGCCATCGCCCTCTCTCGTG